>RFJU01000038.1 GCA_003694805.1 Candidatus Woesearchaeota archaeon
CGCGTATACGACCCAAGCGACGGAGCGCCGACCTCTTCGCTCGTGTACCACGCACTCGGCAACAAAGACGATCTCTGGATCGCCGCGGCAGGCACCGTCAGCGACTGGCACCTAGGCCCTGTTGCTGACCTGTTCGCCAAAACCTACCCTGACCTCCTCAACACGAAAAGCAAAAACGTTGCACGCGTCATTTACACCACCCCCCTCGGAAAACTCATCCGCATCATCACCTTCTCCATTAAAGGAAGAGTTTCTGACATGATGACCTCCGTTAAAATTCTCACACGCATAGCCACCCCTTACGAACTCCTCGAGCAAGAAACGCCCAGGGCGCGCTTCCTCCTGCACAAGTACGAACGCATCAACAAAGAATACCAGTCCCTCCTCCAAACAGCACTCGAGACACGGGCAAAGCACAACCTCTTCACCTTCACCTACAAGGAAAAAAACACGTCCTTCACCGCAGACTTGAGCAATGAACTGCTCTTTCGAAAAAAAGGAAACGTCATTCTCGTAGCAAGAGAAGCAGGCGACCTCTTTATCTTCTCCCTGCGCGTCCCTTACACCTTGCACGAGAAGGAAGGAATCAACGCGCAAGAACTGTTGCACGCGGCAATGAAGGGGCTGGACGGGAGCGGCGGTGGGCATCCTACCGCGTGCGGAGGGAGCATTCGAGCTGCATCATTCGACCAATTCACGACAAACCTGAGAAGCATCCTTGCTAAACAATGCAAGAAAACGACAGGAACAGAACAGAACAGCTAAGCCGCCTCGTCATCCTCCAAGCAACCGCTCCTCAAGCGTGTCCAACTGAACTGCGTACTTGCTAAGCAACTTCGAAAAATGCGAAGAGTACGCACGGGTCCGTCCGGAGCGCCCCGCGCCCGCCTTCGAACTGGCAGGAAGCTCGGCAAGGTGCAAATACCCCCTCGCGCGATTCATAAACAACCTTGCGCGCTCCTCCTCGCGCTTCTCGCCTTGAGCGGCAACGGCGCCGCGGCTCCTCAGACATTCCACATACGTCAACACAGCGTAAGCCCTGCTCATGAAGAAGTACAATTGAGATGATGGATGAACAACGTCGCCGCACAGCTCCTCTGAACGCTCACCGAGCAAGATGACTTCCCAAGCAAGCTCTTCTGTCTTTTGAGTGAATTTTTTTTCGAGGAGTTCACGGTTGAGCGCCTTCGCATAGCAAAACGCGGCTCTGGCGTAGTGGTTTGAGCGCTCTGCCTCGTTTTCTTCTTGACGGGCCAGATTGACAAAGAGCTTTCCTGCTTCCTCACCACCCATTTCTTCGCAAAGCCGAGCAAGTGAAGCCATACCTGTTCTTTCCTCCTACTGTTCTTCTTTTCTCTCCAAAGGCGTGTCGTTTTGAAGTGTTTTTGGCACGCTCTTTCCCTTTTTAATTCTGCGCTTTTTGGGCGTTTTCCCATCCGTTTTTCATGAGGCAACGAAGCCCCACCCCCAAATCTTTTTTGTTACTACTAAAAAATAATCAAAACCGAAAGATTTATATACTAGTGCCACTATACAGTAGCTACGTTGCGGGGTTTTGATCCCTCAATGTGCACGCGTGCGTGAAGAGCACGATTCTACCACCTCACCACCCCTCTTCGTCTCTTCACGCGTGCAACCTTTTTCAACAAACAAAAAACGATAAACAAAAAAAACACTTGCTCCAAACCAACGAACATGCATTACAACAACACAACCAACCCGACCAACCCCTCTTATTCTCCGCTCTACGATTCTCCGGTCTACGCACTCATCATCGATGACAGATCAAGAGAACCTATTGTTCACATCAGAGAAGGTATCAAAAACGCTTGGGAAGACTTGCAGCAGGCAAAAAAGTTAGGCTATCAAGCACTTGTGGTTGTTGAAGCGCGCACTGCTGACGACATCAAAAAAGTCGCCGATTTGGCATCTCGTGTCGTCGAAAAATACAGAGCAATGGCTTCTTCTCACGATCAACCAGGCAATCAAGCAGACAAACAACAACCCTCTTCAGGCCAAGCACTCCGCTTCCCCATTCGATGCAACGCATCCCAACTCGAAAAGCTGCTCAGCACCCACAACAAAAAAGGAAGAACGTAACAAAACACCTTCTTATCAACACACCACCCCTTACTTCATCAACAGATTCTTACCAATATATCAACAAAACACATTCTTTAAAAATTCCAAAACATTCTCCTCCACGCTATGGAGCATCACCACCAAAAAAACACTACAGGAGCACACAAGCAAAAAAAGAACAAGGAAACCCGCAAAGAACAACATAAAGAAGCAACACGACAAGCGAAAGACAACAACAAACGCACACTCACCATCATTCAATTCCTCTTTGAAGTCATCGTCGCAGGAGGATTCCTCCTCGGCCTCATCCCCTTCGCCTACCTCTTTTCCGTATGGTTCGTCATTCCACTCACCATCACCAACCTCATTCTTTCCATCATTACGAAAAACGACACGTTCAATTACACACTTCCCAACGTCTTCCTTGCCTTCTTCAGCCTCATGCCCATCCTTGGCATCGCGGCACGCATAGCCGGAGTCATCTTCGCCGCGCTCTCAGCAGCCACCCTCTCCAAACAATTCTAAGAGGCCTTAAGCAACAACACCAAAAAACATCAAACCAAAAAAAACATTCAACACTTAAAACTTCGCAACCCCGCCCTTCTGAAGCTTTTGCATCAACTTCCGCACATCCTTCTCCGACCCGCCGCCGCCAAGCATCTTCACCAACTTCTTCGACTGCCGATACTGCTTGAGCAAGGAGCGAACCTCGGAAGGATCCACGCCTGCACCTCTCGCAACACGCCCAATCCTTGACGCGTTCAACTCCTCGGGCCGCTCAAGCTCCTCCCTCGTCATCGAATCCATAGCATAACGCCACAGCTTCAGCTTCTCCTCCTGCACCTTCAACGACTCCTTCGGAAGCGGCAACGAACTCATCCCCGGAACGAGCTCCAGCACCCTCGAGAGAGGGCCCATCTTGCGCACCGCCTCCATCTGCTGATACAAGTCCAGCAAATTAAAATCTCCCTTGAGAAACTTCCTCCCCAAGTCCTGCGCCTCTTCTTCAGAAATCGCTTCCCGAGCTTTCTCCAAGAGGCCCTCCAAGTCACCCATGCCAAGCAAGCGCCCCACAAAACGCTTCGGATCAAAAATCTCAAACTCGTCAAGCTTCTCCCCCACCCCGATGAACTTCACCGGCGCGCCCGTCACGGAGCACGCAATGAGCGCACCGCCCCCCTTCGCAGTGCCATCAAGCTTCGTAATAACGACGCCCGTCACGTGGCACGTCTCGTGAAACGCCTCTGCTTGGCGTTGCGCCGCCTGACCAACATCCCCCGCCATGACCAACAACGTCTCATCAGGACGCACCACCTTGGAGAGCCTATCAAGCTCCTCAATTAAATCCTCAGAAAGCGCATCCCTCCCCGCCGTATCCACAATAACCACATCAGCACCCTTCGTATCAGCGGCTTCAACAATCTTAACCGGATCCTTCGCTCCCTTGACTCCAAAAACAGGGACACCAATACGCTTCCCCAACTGCTCAAGCTGATCAAGCGCGGCCGGCCTCCACGTGTCCGTCTGAATCAACACCACCTTCAAACCCCGCTTCTTGTAAAAATGCGCAAGCTTGCCTGCCGTCGTCGTCTTCCCATTGCCAAAAAGCCCGACCAGCATAATAGTAAACGGCTTTTTTTGGGGGATCACACGTGGCGCCTCCCCACCAAGGAAGGACACCAACTCCTCATACACAATATTAATCAAGAACTCTTGTTTTGTCAACCCCTTCGGGCAGTCTTCCTTGAGGGCGCGCTCCTTTATCCTCCTCGTCACCTCAAACACGAGCTGGACATTCGCATCCGATTGGAGCAACGCCCGCTGAATATCCTTCACAAGCTCATTCACGAGCTTTTCATCAACGAAGAGCGACTTCGTAACCTTCTTGATCGTTGAGCGCAGCGACTCCCCAAGCTTGTCTAGCACCATACCAACCGCGAGGCAAGTCACCCACCATTTATAAATATTCACTGAAACCCGCCACGAACAGCCCCCCCTTCAACAAAAAAAATTCCTCTTTCGTTCCTGCGGTTCGCCTCAACCAAATAGCACAGTATTTAAAAAAAACAAGAACACCCTCTTCAGAGGAAGACGCATAGACGCTAAGAGAACAAGCGCGTACTTAAAAAAAAAACAAAAACTACCAAACAAAACAAAACACGACAACTGAGACGAAGAGCAATGGCAAAAATTTACCTCTTCAACCCCCACAGGCAACCACGCAGCCCCCACGCCATCGAAGGAAACGGCGAAATCCTCCCGTTCGACTCCACACGAAAAAGCGACAGGAGCGAACGCCTCCACTACCGCCTCCTGCTCCACGAACTAAAATCAACCACGCCCGAACAGGAGATGCCGTACCACTCCCGCAACCGCATACAAAACTTCTTCTTCGGCAAACACGCCTCCGCCCCGCCAGCAGTACCACTTAATCCTGAAGAACTGCTCGCCATAAGCATTGGAGGCGGTGCCGCGACGTACCTGCTCAGCGGCAGCATTCCAGCAGCGCTTCTCGTAGGCGCGGCGCCCTACCTCGCCAACACAGCAAAGAACGCCTGGCGCGCCTTCTTTAAGAAAGAACAACAACCAGAAAAACCAAGCGAAGACGCAGAGGAGCGGCAACTCGCCGCCCGCAACCCGCAGCCTTCCCTTCTTGAACGCATTCTCTTCGGAGACGAGGAAGATACGTGGTGAACACGTTCCACCCGCGAAGCACGGTGCGGAAAGCCAAGACGAGACTATAAAAAAACCAGGAAGAACTGCATTGCACAACACGTGTTGAAAAGAAGCGCCTCCGCCCGGATTCGAACCGGGGACCTTTCGGTTAACAGCCGAATGCTCTAGCCGCTAAGCTACGGAGGCTGACACGAACGCAAGAGCACGCACCCCATTTAAAAGCTTTGCTCTCAACAACCACCCTCGTCAAGGCATTCGTTCACTCCAGCAATTTTCCTTCCAAAAAAAAAACACAAAAAAACACGACGAGGTTACGTCTCATTCAAACAACCCGCCAATGACCCTCGCGTCCTCTTCACAAAACATCAACTCAGCCTTCGCGCTTTTCCCCATCACGAAGGACGCAGGTACGCACCCATGTACTTTATGAGGTAATACAAGCGAGTAATATCATAGTACACAAGCTCGCGCTGCGCCTCCGTCAAAGGATGATACAAATTCAAAATAGTAAGGTAGTGCCGCTTTGCTGGACCAATCCTTCCGAACTGCAAGGCAACGTACGTATTCACCAGCTCATACCGGATACGCTCAACCGCACTCGCACCCGCCGGGGCCTCCAACTCCTGCACTTCACGGCGCACCTCATCAAGCGTGTACTCCGCCGTTGAAACAATCAACGTCCTAAACTCTTCCAAGACGCACTTCAACACAAGCGGCAAATTCCCTGAACGCTTCTCAAGACCGGCAACCCTTCGCTCAAACAAGACAAGAAACTGCTTCAACGACTCTGGCACCGACGCCTTCTTCACCGCCTCCAAGAAATCTTCACGGGTAAAATCCTCCTCCAAATCCAGCGCGAAAAAGAGGTACTTCCTCGCCGCTTCAAACAAGCGTCCAGCATTATGGCTGAGCTGATCGATTTCACGCTCCAGCGCCCGTACCGCCTTCAACAATTGTTCCTTCTCCTCCTTGGACAGCAAGAACACCTTCGACCGCCTCCCCGAAACCCACCATCCAAGCAAAGCCAGCCATTGGCGAATCTTCCTGCGAAACAAAACATAGAACACCAGCAGAAACAAAAGAAGAACGAACAACACAAAGAGAGCAGTGGTGAAAAAACCCTCTGTTGGCTGTACCGGCTGAGGAAACTCAAGAAGAAGGCAGGGCGCACAAGGACCGCCACAATCCACGCCGATCTCCCCGCCATTCTGAACGCCATCATCACAGGTCGGCACGTATTCGCAAACACGCTCCGTGAACGGCTTGAGCACCTCAGAACCGCAAGCGTTCTTGTCATCGCACGACCTGAACTGCTTGTTCTCTGGCGTGCACGGGCCCCAATCAGTGCAGGACCAGTCTTCTTCACACTCGCCCGCACCATACACACACGCCCCTTTCAAGTAGCGCTCCACCTCGCACTCGTTCATGTCAATGCAGCGGCGCCACCTCGTCCCGTTCGGGAGGCAGGGAAGCCAATCGAGACAGTTCCATTCAGGATTGCACAAAGCACCTCCGCCACCTCCGCCGCCACCTCCACCACTACTACCACTACTGCCACCAGACGAGGCCTGCTGGGTGCACACAACCTGAACAGAAACCACGTTACTGTCTGCACTTAAGTTATACGGGTCCCACGCGGTGAACACGACAGGGTACACCTTTGCATCGCCCGTGCACGCGGGATGGGAGTAGCGAACCTCTGAAGAATTAAAAATAGTGACAGAAAGGTCCGGACTGTACGCCACGGTATACGTGAGCGGATCGCCATCGTAGTCTGCAAAGTAATCATCCAAGAAATACGCTGACAGCGACGTCCCCCCATCAAGCGTCACGTTGGGCACCGGCACTGCAAGGTAAGGAGGATCATTGATGTTCGACACATTAAAGCGGTACGTGTCGTTCACCACGCTGTTCGAGCAACCAGCGCCGTCGTCGCCAAAAATAATTGCCGTGTGATTCCCCACATGCGTCGCGTTCAGCGTCACATTAATAACACCCGACGAAGAAATGGTAAACACTGTCACGTTCGTGACGAACGAAGACGTGAACGTCAACGTCGCATTCTCAGGGTCGGACCCGTTCACAACACAAAAAAGAAAATCTCCCTGATCAAACGTCGTATTGCACGGGATCGTTATTGAAGGAGGATAATTAATACATAAGCGCGCCTCTCCTTGCGCTTCGACCGCCTTCCCAGCCACGTGCACGTGCGTGAAAAAAATAAGGAGCGCTGACTGGAGGACAATCATCACGCAGAAGAGCACGACCAAACCATTCACGAATCTCTGTGACTCATCCTTTTGCATCCTGCCTATTCCCCGCCCCTGAACATATTTAAATCTACCTCCTTTCACCCCTCTTCAGAGAAGCCACTCAAAAAAAACACCTCTTGCCCAAGCGTCATCCTGACTTTTTCTTGCGAAAGAAAAGCACGTACACATTAAGCAAGACAAGCAGGAACAGCACAAGGTACGCGACGCCTAAAGGGGATGCCAGTACTCCGAACACGCCGCCCGCGCGCTCTTCCTTTGGCGGCTCGACGACAGAGAACAACACATCCGACGTTGAGGTCTTATTCGCGTAGAAGAGCATGATCGTCGCGGGGTACTCGCCTACTTCAAGCCCGCGCGTATTCCAATACGTCGTGAGCACTCCGCGAGAAAAACCTTGCAGCGTTATCAATGGCGTCCTTATCACCTCGCCAGCAACGCGCACTTCTGCAAACACATCCCCAATATTCCCCTTCCAGTCACTCTCAACAATGATATCGAGCTGGTTAATCACTCCTTTCCGAAACACGCGCGTGTAGTTCACAACACGAACGTCGAGCTCGCCAACGCGAAACGACGCAGAAAGGGGCAGCGACAGCCCATCATAGAAGAGCAGGGCGGACGCGTGATAAGACCCTTTCTTCAGGTCTTTCGTCGGAATCGTAGCGGTTAGCGTTGTGCTCTTCGTTGCCGGAAGCGAAACACGGTCCGTCTCGAACGACCCTACCGCTTCCCCCTCAGGACCTGTCACGTTAATAATAGCAAAGAGGCGGACAATATGACTCAGCGTCCAGCTCTCCACCTGCACCCGCGCCTCGGCGGGCTCGCCCTGATTCACGCTGGAAACCTGCAAACTCGCCTTCACCGCTTTCTCAGGACCGAGGACGCGCGTAATAAACCCTGTTCTCACCGTGGCAAGAGCCGCAATCTGCACTGTCTGCTCGGGAGGAAGCTCCGCGGCGGCGATGAACGTCTTATACTGTCCCGGCTCCAAGCCGGGAGGATGAGTAATGTGCACGGTCACCTTGCGCGGACCACCATCAGGGGACGGGTCGTCAATCACGACGTTCTCACTCAACGCACCCTGGGCATACACGCTTATCCTCGGCGCATCCTCCACGGCGAGCTCGAAGGTAAACGTCTTGCCCGGCTCGTAGAGGAGCGTTCGCTGTTCTAAGGGCAAGCTCGTAATCTTCACCGCCGCTGCGGGTGCCGCCGCGCCCGCGACGAAGAACAACACGAGCAGCGCGGCCACTGCAAACAAAGGAAACCCGCGGCGAGAAAAACGCGAAAGGAGAAAACGCAGACACGCCAGCGAGGACACCAACCAGGACACCAACCAGGAAACACCGTGAAGGAGATAAAACAACCGACAAAAAGGAACGAATTCAGGGTCCTTGAAGTAATTGGCGTGCATGAGCCGCATTCTCCTCCTCACACGTGCCCCTTTCACCAAGCCCTGCTTTACGTGTCGTCACACACCGCTTCAATCGTCGCCTGGTGCGCTCCTGCATCAATCTCCTGCGAGAAATTCACTAACACCACAAACTTCATGGAGTCAGCAGTTTCCGGCGAGTACTGAAACGACGTGGAGCCACAATACACCGTACCGGGCTTGCTCGTGTTCACATCAACGAAAGCAGTATTCGTCAAGTTGCCGCAACTCCCAGACTCGTTGTCAAGACCGGCAATTTGGAACTGAGGAGACGTGCTCCCTGACAGGAACTGCGCCGCTGTCGCGTTCGAGTTCACATACACCGTCGCGTTCACATTCCCATTATTCTCCAAAATAAAGTCCTGACTGGGAGAGCTCAACCCTCCAGAACAACCACTGCCCGTCGTGCCGTTGCTCGTCATGTAACAACGCTGCCCTCCAGCAACGTACCCGGACCCGAAATCAACGAGATTGAACGAGCCGAACGTGCAACCGACCGAAGTCGTGACGGTCAGCGTGACATTCCCTGTTTGGTTGCTCGTCGCAGCCCCGGTCGGGGGGCCGGCAAACCGCTCCACTTGATTCAAGCTAAAAAACGTTCCGAAAAGGGATATCAACATCGCCGCGATCAGCAACAAGCCCAATGTTTTATTTGACACGTCCATTCTTCATCACTCCCCACTTGGTTTTTCAATAGTCAACACCACCTCACCTGTCGGCGGCTTTTGAATCGTCAACGCAACTTCTCCTCTCGCGACAGGGCTTACCCCTCCTGGTTGGGCCTGCCTTGCCGCCTTGATTTGCCCAAGCTCGTACGTCACCGTCATGACGCCAAGCACGGAAATGAGCAGGGTCAAAAGAACCAAGACAAGAATCGTTCTTCTCGAGATGTCTTCGGCCATGTGCATCTTCTTCGAATACCGCCTATTTAAACTTTTCTATTGACCATTATAAAGTCACAACGTCACAAAGGTTGCACAACAACACCCACGCCAAGAACCCGGCAGGCGCGGACGAACAACGGCGAGCAAAGCTTTGAAAAGAACAGAAAGGAAAACAAAGCACACCTCATCGAACAAACAGTTCACCTAGTCAACGACCAAGTCAACGAGGGCATCAACGACTCGCAAGAGCAAACCGAAGGAACAAAAGTCATAAAAAAAATCCCTTACAAAGGAACAAAATAAGCGTGCAGGCCTCTTCAGGGCTCTCCGATCCCGGCTACTTCTTTCTTCGGATGGAGAAGAAGAGCACAATATTCATCACGATAAGCACAGCAACCAGCAAGACCAACACGTTGTACGACGATCCCCCCTTCTCTTCCACGCCAACCACGCGGCCGGAAACGCCACCTCCCTTCACCACCGCCTCATCAAGGGAGAGAACGGTCTCAAACAGCCTGCTTGAAGAAGCGCCATCATAGAGCAAATCCAGATTCACATCGTACTCGCCCGGCACGAGGCCCTGCGTATCCCAATACGCCGTGACAACTTCTTCCTTGTGCGGCCGAACCCTGGTCGGGACCGTGCTAAACGTGCTCAACTCAGAACCCGAATCATCAATGACGTTCACCTCCCCCTCCACGTTCTCAATCGGCTCGTTCCAATCACTCTCCACCGTAAAGTCAAGCTTCGCAATCTCCCCAAGACGAAAGGAACGAATATCCAAACCTTTAATCCTGATGAACTTCCTCCCAATCGTGAACGCCTCGCCAAGCTTCTCCACCTCATCACTGTACTCCAAAAACACCTCAGCGTAGTACGCTCCTGGGTTGTGCTTCCCCTCCCACGAAGCAACAACTTTTCCTTCCTCCTTCGCGTCAAGCGAAATCATATTCGAACGCAACTCCACAATCTCCTCATTGTTCGCTCCAAGAATGCGAACGCGAGCGTACGCGTCTTCAATCCGTTCCGTCCCAAAATTAAACACGGAAATCGTGAACACAACAGGACTGTCCACCCCTCCCTCAGACACGTGCAGCTTTGCCTTCGCATACGTTCCCGGGTACGGAACGTTCACAATAATTTGGCTTGCAACACCGGCCGTCGCCGTCACTTGCGACGTCTCCGTCCTCGTGTTGAACAACAACCCCTGATCCTGCGTCAAAACAAAAACACCCTCTTCGTCAAAGTAATCCTCCGGGACGTGAAGCAACACCACCTTTCCAACGTGTTGCCCTGGCGAAGGCGCCTCATCAGGCAAACGGACCTTGACGGTGAACGTCTTCTCCCCCTCGTCCTGAGAGAGCGCAATGAGCGGCTTCTCAATGCGGATGCTGTCTTTGAGCTCTCCTTCTGCAAATATGATAGCATGAAAGTCCACTTTATCGTTGTTAATGACGCGGTACGTCAGCTCCTTCTCAAGACCGGGAGCGAAGTCAATACGCGTCCTCGCCGGCGCGATCCCAAGCGCTAACGCGTCCTCAGCCACGGCGCAGAAGAGCAGCGCTGATAGCAAGACAAGAAGTGCGAACGCCCCCAGCCGACGATCCAGCCGACGAGCTACCAACACCGAGCGCGCCCCCGCGCGCCTTACACGTTCCTTCCTTGTTCTTTCACCAATCATTGCCTTCACGACACCGGATACTCCGCAATGATAAACAACTGGCTTTGCTTTGCCCCGCCCGGTTCGTTGAGCGGCACTTCCACTCTGAACTCAACCTCGCCCTCATCACCTGCATCAACATACGAGAGGTTCTTGAGCACGAGCACACTCTCATTAGACACGTTCGTCCATGACGTCGCCGACGACCCCCACACAAAGCTCCCCGCCTCGGACGAGTTCCCCGCGGCGAACTGGAAATAACTCGTATTCAGCCCAACAGCATCCCACAAGCCATCAGAGGCGCGGAGAGAAACATCTGCCACGACGTTCCCGTCATTCCTCACGCCAAAGGGCAAAGGATTGTCATCGGTCGTGTCGTTGCTCTCCAGCACGTTCATCGAACCAAAGTTCGTCTCTGCATTCGTCAAGGTAATAATAACAGAGGACTGAATAGTGAAGTTAAAGATGGACGCCCACGCACTGCACCCTTCATCGTCACACGCCTGCACCGTCCAATTATACACTCTATCCACGCACAACTCTTCAGTCGTGTAGTTCGACTCGGAAAGGTTCGAGTACTGGTAGCTCGGGCAGACTGACTGGTTAATACTCAAGTTATACGAGAGCGTGTCCCCGTCGGCGTCGCTCGACGTCCAATTCAGATTCACGTTGCGCTCAAAAATGGACGTGTTGCCA
Source organism: Candidatus Woesearchaeota archaeon (assembly GCA_003694805.1). Lineage (NCBI taxonomy): Archaea > Nanobdellati > Candidatus Woesearchaeota > Candidatus Woesearchaeota archaeon. The sequence continues at coordinate 11,704 of RFJU01000038.1, forward strand.
TTGGAGGGATACAGGAGTGTCGGAACATCAGGAAGAGTGTTTTGGATCGTGACGTTGTTGCTCTTTTTCTCCAAAGAGTAGAGTTCCCCATCATACCCTGTGACGTTGCACCACCACACCTCTCCTTTTGTCGTGTTCCCCGCCCCGAGAGTGAACACGTTCTCCTCGCCGCTCGTTGCTGAAACGCTTCCTGAAACGTTTGCGACACCATCCTTATACCACGTATAATTAATCCACAACCCTGATCCAAGACCATCGTCTGTCACGTTGACGGTGCAGTTCAAGTCGTCTGTCGTGTAGGGAGCGAGCGGCGTGACGTTCACGTACACCACCTGCGGCGCCTGGTTCGTGAGGGATCCGTTACAAAAATACGTACATAAAAACGCAGGGGATGAATTATCGCACCAATCACCGCTCCACGTATTCGAGTCGCCGTCGAACACGTCGTAGGCACCTCCGGACCCGCAAAACACGTTGGACGCCATTGACGATCCTGAATCGGCCGATGTGGCAAAGCGAATAGCTGAGGTGAGCGAGGAGGAAACGTTGTTGTTCTCAATAGTGTGCCCGGTCGACGTCCCGCTCACGTTAATGCCTACGTCGAAGTCGAGGATTGTGCAGTTTTTGATAGTGTACCCATCTGCTTCGGAAAGGTTGAACGCTACACTCCCTGCCGAGTCGTTTCCTTGCACAACACCGCCCCCGCAGTCAATGTATGTTTGCTCGTTCTGATCACCCGAGTCAAAACCCACAACGGAGCCGTTTACGAAAATGGAAATGTTGACGAATCGGTTTTGCGTGTTGATCGTTCCCTCTTCAATATCAACACCGGAGCTTCCCGACCCCGCAATAGTAACTTTGGTGAAGTTGTTTGAGGAGGTCCCGTCCTGCAGCAACACCCCGCTCGTCGAAAACGTCTGGCCGAATTGCTCGATAGATACGTTCACAAAGCGAGACTCCTTCACGAGGGATAGGTCAAGCCCTGCTCTATTGACGTTTTGAATGGACACATTCTCAACAAGAACACCGGTCAACGAACTTGAAAACCCTGTCACTATAACTCCTTCATCCCAACCGCGTATGATGCAATTCGAAACCGTCGTTTTCGAAGCTCGATAGATTGAAACACCATCGCCAAAGGCAGACGCACCCGTCAAAGTTCTTCCTCCACAATCGAAGCGGTTGTTGCTCCCGCCATCAAGTTCTACCCCTGAAGAGGTAGTAAGCCCGACAGAGACGGACGTGTTGACGAACTGATTGTTCGACGATGGGTTGCCTGAGGTGCCGACCTTTATTCCTTTTGCATCGACTGTTACGTTCACTTCGGAGAAGTTGTTGTTTGATGAAAGAGAAACAATCTCGAGTGCATACTCACTGCTAGAGCCCACGATGTCAAGATTGCTGACCGTGTTTTGCCCCGACGAGGAAAAACTAACACCTTTTGCAAGAGAAGCTCCAGTCATGTTCACGTCGATCAAGGAGTAGGTGTTTTTGTTCGATGATGCGCTTTGCAGCGCGACTGACGCGTGCGAAGTCAGCGTCAGGTTCTGAAAGGTGCTGTTCTCCGAAGACGTCACGAACACCCCAGTGCTAAAGTTCGATACAACGCAATTTTTCACCGACACGTTGTCATACCCGTTCGTCGTCACGCCATACCCGACATCCTCCCCTATGATAGCGTAGCCGGCACAGTCCAGCACGATGTTGTCCGCGCCAAACGTGATGCATGTGTTATTAAATGTGAAGTTTCTCGTCATCGTCACATCAGACGTGATTGTGTCACAGCCCTGCTCGATTGTTCTCGAGGTTGAATTCACGGCGCTCCCAACATCCGTCTGGTCCCTGGGCGTGACTTGACAGAGCCAGGACTCGCCCAATGCCGTGTTCGTGTATGACAAGGTCACCGACTCCTCCGTCCCGTTCGTCACCTGCACTTCCGAACTTGAGAAGTACGCACCGTCACGAAACCACGACACGTTGGCCAACACAACGTCGTTAGGATCAGCGTCTTCAATGATGAACGAACAGTTCAAATCCTCATGCGTCATTGGCGAGGCAGGCAGAAGGGTCACGCTCGTCACGTTGGGCACGTTGTTCGCCACGGGGGTTCCGTCGCACAAGTAAGAACACCACGCCCACCCCGCGCGCGAGTCGCAGGAGTTGTTCGTCCACGTGTTCGAGTCCGCGTCGTACGCGTCGTACGCCCCTCCTGAACCGCAGAAATAATTGTTCGAGAAGGTTGACGACGTCACAGAGCTCACACTCACATTCACGCCTTCCTGAACCGACGATGATACGTTATTCTCCTCGACAACACTCCCTGAACTCGTCCCCTCAAAGAACACGCCTTTTCCGAAGTCCTTCACCGTGCAGTTGCGCAGCGTCACGTCGTCGGCCGAGGAAACGCGCACGCCAAACGAGGAGGCGTCATCGTTGCCTGAAAGAACGCCCCCGCCGCAATCAATCTTGTTCGTGTCCGATGTTTCATCGCTCACATACACCGCAGCATACGCGCCCGTCAAGGAAATGGAAAAGTCTGTTACGTTGTTGCTTGAGGAACTCGCGAAAAAGACTCCGTTCCCGCTGAGGCTGGAGAGCGCAAAGGACGAGATTGCTGACGACGTGACGCTCGATAAGTAATACCCGTTCGCGCTCGAGCTGACATTCACGTTTGTAAACGTGTTGCCTGAAGAACTCGCCGCGTACACGCCCCGTGAGAAGTCAGTGATGGAGCAGTTCCCCACGGTTGTGCCGTCAGCGCTGGAGAGGTACACGCCGTACGTCCCGCCCGTGTCGCTTCCGTCGATAGTGCCTCCTTGGCAGTTGAAAACATTATTGTCGTGCAACTCTCCGTCCACGTACACGCCGTGGTGGCTCGCCCCCGACACGCTCACGGACAACCCTGTGACTTTGTTGCTCGTACTCGCCGAAGCGCCGGAAACGTAAACGCCGGCATCCGTCACGGATCCTCCCTGGACCGTCAAGGAGGAAAGGTTGTTTGACGAAGCGCCTTCGAGCCACACGCCGTAGAGGTCCGCATCGTTCACCGACACGTCACTGATGACTGACTGCGAAGAACCACTCAAGTAAACACCAACGTCGGACGCATTCACTGTCAAGGAAGACACTTGCGTCCCAGACCCCGCACCTGCGTAGACGCCATAGGTGAAGTTCACCACGGTGCAGTTCACAATACTCGTGGATGACGCATCGTTGAGGTAAAACCCGCCGATCGCGTTGGCAGAGCTCGGCGTTGAAACAACACCCCCCTGACAGTCAATAACGTTCGTAGCACTTCCCTGTGCGTCATTGAAAAACACACCATAATACGCAGCCGGATTGGCCAAAGCCCACGAAATGTTTACTCCCTCAAACCTGTTTGACACTCCCCCGCCCGACCCGAAACGAATCCCGTACTCCGTGTCAGCATCCCCCTGAACGACGATCTGAGAAAAATTGTTTGCTGAAGCGCCGTCTCGGAAGAGGATGCTGGCCTTCGAAGAATTTATCACGGTAATGGTCGTGAACACGTTGCTCTTCGCACCGCCGAGAACATCAACGCCTCTCGTGTTCGAAACGACAGTGACGTTCTCCACCACGCTCTGGTTCGTCCCGTCAAGCCACACTCCGCTCGTGAAATCAGAAATCACACAATGAGCAACGGAGATGTTCACCTTTCCCGACGCGTTAACCCCCCTCGTGAGGGGAGAATCGTCACTGTCAATAGTATGCCCTGCGCAATCCAACGCTATGCTGTCCGCGCCAAACGTGATGCACGAAGCTCCCGGACTGCTCAAGTCTGTTGAAAGCATTGAGTCGTTATAAATCGTTCCGCACCCCGAAATGTTCTGCCAGATGTGAGATGCGCTGGAGTTGAGAGATGATCCGGTGGCGTACCCGTCGCTCGGCGTCACTTGGCAGAGCCAATCCTCTCCTGCACCCGTGTTCGCTGCCGGGAGTGCGACGTCTTTTCTCGTATTGTTTAAGACAGCATACACCCCGCTCGAAAAGAGCGTTCCGTCCTTGAACCAAGACACGTTCGCCGAGAGGGAGTCGCCCGTGTTCGGATCGGTCACGATGAACGAACAGTTCAAATCCTGCGTATGATACGCCTTGGCAGGAAGAAGCGAAACCGACGCAACCGTCGGTGCCGTGTCGGTAACCGTGACCGTGTTCGACTGGTTCTCTGACGAATAATTCGTGCCGTCAAACCCTGTGACGTTACAGTACCATTGCTCCCCGTACGTCGTGTTCCCCGCCCCCAAGATGAGCGAGTACGCCGTCCCGTTCGTCACGCTAACCTGGCCTGAACTATACAGGGCGCCGTCACGCACCCAGGTGTAATTCGCCCAGAGGCCGCCGCCGCCACCGTCATCAACAATAGTGAACGTGCAGTTCAAGTCCGACGCGTTCTCAGGCACGGCCGGTGTCAAAGCCAAACTCTCCACCGAAGGCGGCTGGTTCGTACCGACAAACAACGAACCCTGCTCGCTCACCACGCCATACCCTCCTTTTCGGCACGTGATGTTATACGTTACTACGCCGCTTGACGAGAACGAGAAGTTACGCTCCCACTGCTGCGCCGACGCGTTCCACGTCAAGTTCACACTCGTACCGTTCGAAAAGTCCACCCTGCAAAAGTCCACCACGCCGAACACGCCCGCTTCTGACACGCCCGTCCCGGAAGAAACAGCCAAGAACTCTGCAACGCCGTCGCCGTCCCAGTCTTCAACGTCAAGCGAACGCTTCGCATCCAACGTGTTCACGTCGCTCGCGAGCGGGTAGGAAAACGACGCATTCATCACAAACGACCCATCATCAATAAGCCACGCCGTATTATCCCCTCCCGCCGCGAGAACCTCATCCACGCTGTCCAAGTCAACATCAAACACCTCCACGGACGCGACGTAGCCGCTTCCGCTCTTGCTCAACGACCACAACACATCCCCCGACTCATCCACCGCGACGAGCTTGCTCGTCCCGTTCTGGGCGAACACGTCATCAACATAGCCGTCACCATCAAAGTCGCCGGCGCCCATCTCCCACCCCACACCGACCGACACGTTCCACAGGCTCACGCCATCCTTATCAAAAGCACGCAAAAGCCCCGCGGTGACGTCGTGCGCGACGATATCGCTCCTCCTCCCGTCGTTGTCAATATCCACAATAGCAACTGCGCGGAACTCATTGGACACGTTCCAGAGTACATCGCCCGACGCGTTCATGACAAGCAAGTAATTAGCAGTCGCTGATACGAGCTCGTCGCCGGGCCATTGGTCAGAGATGTCCCACGCTTTGACCTCGTTGGGCGTTCCCAGCGACGCGGAAACGTCAAACATTTTCGTCCATGACGAGCCGTTCGTCGTTGCCGCACCTGCACGCCCCGTTGATCGAAGGGACGCGTAGTCATCACGGTACGTCCCGCCGTCAAGGTCCGCTAAGACTGCCGACAAAATGCCGCGGAACGAGAGCAGCTCAACCTGCGAGCCCGAGCCGTTCACGACCTTGAACTGATCAACCACTGTTGTGTACGCAAAATCATCCACGCCGTCCCGATCAAAATCGCCACGCTCAAGACCGCCAATATAATTTGAAGCATTCCACCGGTTGCTTCCTGACGCGTTATACGCTATCAGATTCCGAACGCCCGATGTCAAGTCGCCAATGACAAAGCCGTCCCGCGTCTTCGTGTGCGACGAGCTCCAAAAGAGCGCGTCGTGCGCTTCGTGCGTAAAGTTTTGAAAAAACAGCTTCCTCCCGAGTGTCTCATTGTTCTGTCCGAGGAAGTCCGCCGCGAAGAGCACTGACTCGTTCACGTCAGCACTCGACGGCGTCTTGTCAACAATGGAAGCAGTCAGGGAGGATATCGTCACCGCGGAACTGTTCTGCGAAACATTCACAAACCCATTATCAGCAGTCACTTCACACTTCCACGACTCACCCGGCGCCGTCCATCGCCGGTCAATGCCAAGCCTGCTGGTAGCGAGCGTTCCCTGCACAGAAGCATTCATCAGCCACGATTCGCGAGAACGCGAGAAGATCGTCCAATTCGCAGCGCTTCTATCCCGCCACCAACGCACCAGAACAGTGATGTTCGCGCCGTCTGACTGGGACACGTTGAACTCGCAAGAGAGAGAATCATTCGCGTACGGCGACGCTGGCGTGATGTTCACGCTGTCAAACACGGGCTGCGGGCCGCTGTGCACGGTCACGCTCCTTTGCTCTGTTTCATTCGTGTTCCCGCTCGCGTCGATCGCGTACGCCTTGAACGTATACGTCCCATTCACGAGGCCGGTAAAGTTATGCCTGTACGGGTAGGCACTCGCGTTCCACGACGCGTTGATTTCTTCAGGAGCGAGCACGCGATTATAGAGCTGCACCTCATCAAGAGACCCGTTGAGGCCCTTGCTCGTATCAGAACGGTACGCGCCAAGCACCAAGGGCTCCGTGTCCGCCGCGACGGACCAGTCAATCCCGATCTGCTCGGAGCCGAGGAAGACGCCGTTCTTGTAAAACTGCACTTCAGAACTATTGAACACAATACCCATGAAGACAGGCTGGCCTGCTGAGAAGAACCCTGCCTGCCCTGAGGAAACCCACTCCGCCGAGGCGTTGCTGAACGAAACATCCAAGTCCCCGTTCGTGCGGGCAATAACGTACCAGCCGCCTGTTCCGTTCTGGCCGTTGCTCACTACGACATCATCGGTCGCCGTCGGGTTCCACTCAACCCACGCGAGAAGCGAGCCCTCCTCCCCGACGCGGTACTGCGAAGCGTTTGAACAATCAAGCCGCGCCGAGCCGTCAAACACCCGCTTGCCACCCCGCTGGCCCATAGGCGACCACGACGACCCATAATCAGTGCATGCTTGCTCATAGGAAGACTCCTCCGTCACATCCGCGCCGCTCGTGAACTGCATCCACAACGCTAAGGTGCTGTTCCAATCAACCAAGACCGAATGGTCGCTTGCGTCGCTGGAGGAAACATTGACATAAACCGCCGTGCTCGCCTGCGTCCCCCCCGTAGGCGTGGGCGACACGAAGGAAATGGAAGGCGCGACCGTTTCTGCAACAATAACTGTCGTGCTCGACTGATTCTCAGAGGAGTACTCAGTTCCATCATACCCTGTGACGTTGCACCACCACTGCTCCCCTATTGACGTATTCCCCGCCCCGAGGATGACTGACGAAGCCGTCCCGTTCGTCACACTGACCTGGCCGGACACGTTCTTCACACCATCAACGAACCACGTATAATTAGCGAAAAGCGTATCCCCCACGTCTTCATCCGTAATGACAAAGGTGCAGTTGAGGTCCTGCGACGCATTCGCAATGGCAGGGGACAGACTCAGAGAAGCAACCACCGGTGCGTTGTTGTTGCGCACCCCCGCGCACGTCCAATAACAAATCGAACCAGGGCTCCCCGCGTCGCAGGAGTTGTTCGTCCACGTGTTCGAGTCCGCATCGTACGCGTCGTACGCCCCAGACGAGTTGCAAAAGAAGTTGTTCTCAAGCACGCCGCCAGAGCTCCCGATGTCGGCAATGTTCATGCCGTACCCCGTGCTTGACGAAACATTATTCCCCCGAATACTCGCTCCCGTCGCGCTCGTGGAGAGGTAGATGCCATCGGCGAAATCCGTGATGGTGCAGTTCCCAATAGTGATGCCGTCAGCACTACTAACGCGCACGCCGTTCGATCCCGACGAGTCGTCGCCGTCAATGAAGCCGCCCGCGCAGTCAAAATAGTTGTTATCGCTCGCGTCATTATTGACCAGGATGCCGTAATGGTTCGCCCCGTTTATGGTAATGTTGAAGTTCACGAAGGAATTGTTCGCGTTCCCGCCCGTCTGAAGACGAATGCCAACATCTCCCACGGCCCCGCCGTCAATCCTGACATTGGTAAAGTTGTTTCGGTTCGATCCGGTCGTGAAGCTCACCAGCTCAATACCGTACAACGCGTTGCGGTCTGCCGTGATATCGTCAAAGACGCTGTCCGTCACTTTACGAACATACAACCCGTCTTGGCTGTTGTCGCTCGCGACGATGCCGGACAGGTTCAACCCGTTCGCGTTGTAGAGGTAGAACCCGTGGTTCGTGTTTCCCGACGCGTTGATTGACTGCATAGCAATATTGTTTTCGCTGTCGACATAGATGCCGTGCGTGTTACTCGTGGCGGTGAGGTTAACGAGAAGCGAGTCCTGAGACGGCACAACCCCCCGCTCAAAGTCCTTGACGATGCAGTTCTGCACCGTGCTCACCCCGCCGAACGCTACGTAAAACCCTCTCGTCCCGGCAGTGTCTGCTCCCAGGATGGTGCTGTCTTGGCAGTCGAACAAGGTATCGTTCGCCGATGTACTTGATACGTACACAGCATACGAAGTGCCGGTGTAATTCATTGAGAGGTTCACAAAACGATTCTTATCCCCGCCTTCAAGCCACACCCCGTACGTTCCTGATGCAACAATGTCGATGTCGGTGAAGTTGTTCTCATCAGAAGACCCTCCTGTGAGGTGCACGCCGTACGTGTCGTTAAAACTGGACAGCCCTGTAACGGCGTTGCGCGCCGAGTTCGCAAAGTCAATGCCGTACGTGTTCGACTCGGTATAGATGTTTTCAATAATGTTGTCATTCGCGTACGCTCCTGAAGAGATGCCTGTCGCGAAGTCTTTGATGTTGCAGTTCTTTATCGTGACGTTGTCCTGCCCGTTGATGTCAATGCCGGAGGTCGAAGCGGTGTCGTTTCCCACAATCCAATAGCCGGCACAATCCAGCGTGATACTTCCCGCGCCGATGGTGAAGCACGTCGAGCCGTTCACGGAAACGTTGCCTATCAGCGTCGTGTCCTGCGTTATCGTCCCGCACGATTGATTGAGCGTGATGTTCAGCCCCGCATAGTCAAACAACGCGCCGTTGTTGAGGGCGCCATTGTTCTTCACATAGACACGCACCTTCACATCGTTAAGCTCAGAAACGGTGTCCACAACGCTGGAGAGATCGCACGCGTAGGTCGTGTACGACGTCGCAATATTGGACGCGACACACATTTGCTGCCACGCGCTTCCGTTCCACCACGTGAAGTTCAAATCAATTGTCGTGAGTGATGTCGTCTTATTATACGACCACACAGACGTAACGTTCTCAATCCCTACCAATCCGTTGAACGTGTTCGTCCAGTTCACCTGAAGGTACGAACCACTCTGCGTTCCTGACTCAAGAATGTTGGCGTATGCAGCATCCCTTGACGTGACGTTGGACGTCACCACACCATTATCCCCTAAGGCTGCTGTACTATAGGCGAAGGCGTAGTCCGGCTCTGATTCCGCATCTCCTTCTCCGTATGCCGGGTCTTGTGGCGTGAGGGGGAACGTGTACGCCTCGCCGGGCGTGAGGCGCATCACCGCTTCCCACCGCCCCGTGCACACCTTCCCCGCAAAGTCATACTCCTTGCACTTGAAAAGCCGCCTCCCCTTTGCAACCGCCGTCACGTTTGCAAGGGAGAAATTCACCCGTGTCGGGTCGATCGCGTAGGACTGCAAGAACGGCCTGCCCAGCCACTCGCTGCTCACGTCATCAAGCCCTATTGTGAGGTTTTCCTCAAAGCGCGCGTCTGCAAAGACGATGCGCGCAACGGGCATCTTCTCCGGGAGTACCTCGAGTGCGTAGCGAGCGTTTCTCTGCGGAGAGGAAACAACCCGTCCGTCAGGCGCCAAGAACCGAACGGTAGCATTCGTCTCCTTCACCGCACTCGCGATAGTCACAATGCACGAGGGGCACGCTTCAGCGCGGGCCTTCACTGTCTTCAGCACCTGCCTCTTCTTCCCTAAACCCGCGCCCTGCGCACTCCGAATTGTGATCCCTTGCTGATCTTGCCGCTCACGCACCCCGCTCTTTGTTCCTTGAACCCCTCCACGAACTCCTCCGGAGTCACGCGCCTGCCCAACCGACGCTGAAGGCCCTTCCACGTGAACGGTGAACACTTCGCTCACAATGAGATGGTGCAAGTCAGACACGTACACGAACGCGTCATACGTGCCGTTGCGCACCGCCGTGACGAAGAGCTCGCTCCCCTTCACGCTCAAGAGCAGCCCTGGCGACCCGCTCACATCGTAAAAGAGAACATCCCCGTCAGGGTCGCCGAAGAAGCGGGAGAGATCGACCCGCACCGTGTCCCCCACGGTGAGGTTGTGGTCAGGAAGCGAAAACACCTGCCGCGGAGGGGTGTTCACCCCGATAAAACGATACTGGACACTCTCGATATGCACGACTTCATCAACGCCTTCCACCCTCAACTGAAGAGGCGTTCCCGCAAACGTGCACGCCTCGCCGCACGCGTTCCGAATAAGCAGCGGCCTTTGCAGTGCTTGCGTACCCGACGCGTTCGCGTTCGCCGAAGCATGCTTGTAGAGCAGGTACGACTTCCCAGGCGTGTCCACCCATACCGTAAACGGGGCATCGTAGAGCACGCGCGCATTCAAAGAAAGCGCCTGGACCGCTGGCAAGTCCAACGCGATAGTTCCGCTGCCCGTAATCGTCTTGCCAATAAGCACTGTTTCGTTGCGCACAACCTTCTTGGTGAAAAAGCCCGTCGTGCCCCCTGGCGAGAACAACGGCAGAGAGAAGAGTGAAATGAGCATGACTGCAAAGAGTGCTGTTATCAGGACTGGCTTTTGCCACCGCTCCCACAACGCCCTCGCTTCAAGGCGGTGGCGAGACTCCTCGAGCATGCGCTCTAGCTGCGCATTGCTCTTCTCAAGACGCCGCTTCCATTCCTCGTCACGCCTCTGCGTCACGCTCCACCTCCTCCCTTTTCTTTTTCATCCGGTGATACACGGTCCACACGGTGCGGTCATCACGGTTGAGCAGCTCGGCAATTTGTGCAAAGGTCAAACCACGCTCTTCCTTGAGGAATGCAACGAGCGACTCCATGACAGAAAATGTTCTGTCGCGAAAAATAAATGAGGGGATGTTAAGGCTCTTGTCTGCAAAGAGCCTGCGCTTCATCGGCAACCCTCCACGCACCCTTCGTTCATGGGTGCACTTCGAAAGAAGAAGAACACGTACTTGCACACGTTCGGGCATAACGCTCGCTGGCGTGCTTGCTGAGGGAGGAAAGAAAAGAAACTTGCAAAGAAACGAGCAGAGAAACGAGCAAACCCTGTTGCTTCTCTCCCTTCTTTCTGCGCCTTTCTCGACTCTTCCGAGCCAACAACTGCTTGTGTCATCGCTGTCGTGATCACCACACCATCATTCCTCGTCCCTGCCTGCTTACCTGCTGTGCGATAGCTGAACTGAATTCTTGCTTGTCTTCGTTGCTGCGTGAGGCGTCCTTGCTGTGACGTTCCTGCAGCGTTGGTTGCTGGGCTTCAATGCAAACCAACCCACCAGTTCAGAGCGATCTGGACGCTTGCCTTTTTTGTCCGGCAACCTGTACACGCAGTAGTGCAAAGCTCGTACAAGCCCAACACAACATACTCACATTGTAAGGGTTCTTTATATACCTTTTTATTGTGAATTCCTTCACATGCTCGGAAAGCGCCCCAAACCCCCTTAGAAGAGAAATTACTTACAATGTAAGTAATACACGTATTTATTGGCGCGAAACGAAACAAAACCACACACAAAAACAAAAAGTAAAAATTACCTACAATGTAAGTATACAACCAACTCAAACGTATTTTTGTTCTATATAGAAACATAATTGTTAGCGCCAGAAGCTTTATAAATTACACATTCGCAAAAAAACTTAGTTAACTAAGTTAGCTAAGTTAGCCAAGCGTTTGGTTCCGAGTTTAGCACCAAAAAACCCCCCAAAACAGCACCATCAAATACATCCCCCTCACACTATCACAACACAATAACAACGAACATAATAACAAAAAACACCAACAAAAAATGGTCAACATCAACATCTCCATCAGCGACGACCTCCACCAACAAATCAAACTGCAAGCAACCCTTGCCAAACGCACCCTCAAGGAACACATCATCACCCTTCTGCAAGCACGGGTTCAAAAAGAACTCCCACCACACCAGCCAAACCCAACAAAAAAACAGAACCTGACACTCAGCAAGCGACGCTAAACGAACCAACAACAACAACCCCGCCAGACAACACCCGCACAAACACACACAAACAACAACAAGCAACAACAAACAAACCACACAACTGACGCCAAGCAATGAAGAACATCAACATCACACTTCCCGACGACCTCCATCACCAACTCAAACTCCTCTCTGTTCTCAAAGGAACCACCCTCAAAGCACTCATCACCACCACCCTCTCTGAAACACTCTCTGAAACGCAAGAACAACAACCCCATATCAAGACCCACACCGCAGGCCGACAACAACCCGCCAGACAACACCCACACCACCCCCTTGATAAGAAAAAAACACCATGAAAAACAACAGCACCCGCACTACCAACAATCACCGGCCACCTCCCTTCCCAGCTGGCCCCACACACTCCACAAACACGAACCCCCGCCAGGGCACGCTCCTACTCCTCACAACCCTCATCCTCGCCGCGCTCATCCTCTCCCTCTCCTCCCTCGCCACATTCACCACAGGACCGCAAATCACCCCCACAGGAGCCTCAACCAACGACTCCCTCCTCTGCGAGTGGACCGCCACCGGCACCACCATCACTGCCAACGTCACGTGGTACCGCAACGGCGCCCTCAACGCAACAGAAAACAACATCTCCTGCACTTCAGGCCAGCCCTGCCAAACCCCCACCGGCATCGACGCGAGCGCCGTCATGAGAGACGACGAGTGGAACTGCACCGTCACCCTCTACAACGGATCAACCACCCAAACCCAGAGCACAAAAACAACCATCGCCAACGCAGACCCGACCATCATCCCTGTCAGCGACCCGCAAACCCTCACAGAAGACACTCCCTATTACTACGACTTCAACGCAACCGACGCAGAAAACGACCCTTTATTTTGGACGTCACGAGAAATCAACACAACCACCAACTCAACCATCTCACCACCGCTCTTCCGCTTCTCAGACCCGGGCAGCGACGAAATACTCGGCATCATCAGCTTCACGCCGGACGCGAACGACGTGGGAAACCACACTATGGAGATAACGGTTACTGACGGGCACGAAGGCGCAGACTCCATCATCCTCACCTACATTGTCAACGAAGTCAACGACAACCCCCTCTTCACCGTCACCGACCAAAACGCGACGGAAGACATCCCCTTCTCCTACCTCATCACCCCAACCGACGAAGAAAACGACCTCCCCTTCAACTTCTCCCTCACCACCACCCCTGCAAGCAGAATCATCCTCATCCAAATCAACAGTACAACCGCAAACATCACCTTCAACACCACCAACGGCGCGCCGGACTTTCAAGACGGCGGCACGTACAACGTCACCGTCACGGCCAACGACACCAGAGGAGGCTCAACAACAAAAACATTCCTCCTCACCGTCATCACAACCAACCAACAACCCAACCTCACCCTCATCCAAAACCAAACCTGGACGGAAGGACAACTCCTCACCTTCAACCTCAGCGCAAACGACGCGGACGTCAACGACACACTCACCTTCAGCGTCAACGACACACGCTTCACCGCAAACACCATCAACAACAGCAACAACGCCACCGGCAACGTCACTGCCCAACTTGACGACGCCCACGTCGGCTACTACCCCATCAAAATCACCGTCACAGACATCGGCGGCGCAACAGATTCCCAAACCGTATGGATCAACATCACAAACGTCAACGACGCCCCCCTCATCCACAACACCAGCCAAGACAGCCAAAACACAGACGGAAGCGACATCCACAACCTCACCGCCTACGCAGGAGCACCCTTCGCCTACCACGTCAACGCCACTGACAACGACACCCTCACCCCGACTGGCGAAGTACTCACCTACACCCTCAACGACACGAGCAAACTCTCCATCAACGCAACCACCGGCCTCGTCACCTTCACACCCACCCAAACAGATGTTGGCGTCCACACCGTCCTTGTCACCGTCACTGACGATGAAGGCCTCAGCGACAACGAAACCCTCACGGTCACGACGCTCAACAACTCTGCACCAGCCTTCGACCCCATAACAAACGTGACGTGCTACGAAGACCTCCTGTGCACAGCATTCATCACCGCAACGGACCAGGAAGGAGACAACATCACCATCATGAGCAACAACACCGCAGTCTTTAACCTCACAACGTACAACACCACCACTGCAGTACACAACACCACCCACAACCAAAGCGACGTAGGCAACTACACCATACTCCTCACCGCAACGGACACGAAAGGCGCCTCAAACACCACAACCATCAACCTCTCCATCATCGAGCAAAACGACCTGCCAGTCCTGGACACCATCACCTTCCCCACTATTGTTGAGGAACACCCCGTCCTCATCTATCTCCACGCCGACGACGAAGACTACCTCCTCAACATCGAAAACATCACCTTCAACCGCACCTTCCTCACCGGCAAAGACGTCTTCAACATCACCACGCGCTTCAACACAAGCAACAACAAAACCTACGGCGTCATCAACTTCACCCCGGCAACAAACGACGACGGATTTTACTCGGTCAACATCACCGCAACAGACAAGAGAGGAGGAACCGACTGGCAAGTCATCAATTTCACCATCTACAACAAAACGCTCCCGCCCAACATTACTCAAATCAAGCCGTACGGCAACGCATCAGCAAACAACGCCATCATCGACGCATTCACCGCAACAACCAACTACCCCAACAACAACACTCCCGTGACGCTCAACGAAAACACGACATACACGTTCAACCACACCACCACAGACGACACCACCGCTCCTGAAAACCTCACTTTTGCTTGGTACTACGACGGCTCGTTAAGCACCACCACCCACGCGTACACCAAATCTTTCGACTTTTTTTCCTCAGGAACCCACACCATCCTCCTCGTCGTCAACGACGACCGCCTAGAAAACGCAACGTGGCAGTGGACCCTCACCGTCCAAAACGTCAACAGAGCACCCTCCCTTTCCAACCCGCTCGATAACCTCACCGCCAACGGCACCACAACATACAGCAGCTACTTCAACTTCTACAACTCACAGCAAAAATTCTACGACCCCGACGATGACACGAACAGCGACGGACAAGTAACCGGAAATGAAACGACCTCCCTCACGTTTAACGCGACAACGTGCAACGTCGCCACGCTCTCCATCAGCGGAGCCAGCCTCACGGTCACCCCAACAAGCGTTGGAAACTGCACCGTGACATTCAGCGCGAGTGACGGGCAAGAAAGCGTCACCAGCAACACCGTCACCATCACCACAACCGGCGTGAGCGAATCCCAAACCAGCACAAGCACCAGCTCCAGCGGTGGCGGCGGAGGAGGCGGAGGAGGAGGTTCAAGTACGAGCACCCAACTCGTCCCCATACCGCAAGACAACCCCATCCCGCTGAACATCGTCGCGCCGGAAAACATAGTCATCACCGACGCCAACCTCGTCCGCATCCCGGTCAAGCTCCAAAACACGTGGGACCGAGACCTCCAAGACATAACCGTCCAGGCAAAAACAAACGCGACCGGCATCGAGCTGAGCTACTCCCAAACGTTCTTTGAAACCATACCGCCAAACTCAAGCGCCAGCCTCACCATCACCGCCTCAAACTACCGCCTCGGCGAAGCCTACGAAGTCGTTATCGAAGCAAACGTCACCTCACCAAAATTCTTCGACTCAGCCAGCGTCTTCGTCAGCGCCCTCGAAGCAGCACAAGACAACCTCTCCGTCGATCAAAAAGTCACCTTCGCCAGAGACCTCCTCAACGACAACCCAGAATGCCAAGAACTCAACGAACAGCTCGAACAAGCACGAGAACGCATAGAAGAAGGCAACCTCAAAGAAGCGGAAGCAATCATTGACGCAACCATCAACGGGTGCCGCTACCTCGTCAGCCAAGTCAGAAAGGTCGAAGAACAACCCACACTCATCACCACCGCGCTCAAAAAGAAGCCATTCCAAATAGGGCTCATCGCCATATTCACCATCCTTCTTCTCGCCACTATCGGCACCGTAGCCATGACGCTAAGAAACAAATACCACCTCAAAGAAAAAGAAGACAGCACAAACCAAGAAACATAACAAAAAAAAACAGAACACAACAAAAAAAAACAGAACAAAACCGGCCCGCCGGACAGCCAAGGACAACAAACCACGCCTTACAACAAACCACGCCTTACAACAAACCACGCCTTCAGCGAACAAGCAACACGACGCTACAGCGCCCTAATCCTCCTGTACGCCTCTGCAAGCTCAGGATAGAGCCGCTTTCTCCTCTCCTCAGATGCCTGCTCATAATACCCAATAAGCTCCTTGTACAACCGCTTCGCCTCAGCCTCATCCGCAAGCCTGATCTTCTCACGCAACACCTTCAACCGCTCCTCTAACTGCCTCGCATTCTCATCCACCGCATCATCCAGCGAGCTTGACTCCCGCTTCTTCCACTTGAAGCGGAGCAGGCGCTTCAAAAACGAAACACGTTCCTCCTCCTCACCGACGAGAACGTCCACCACCTTTTCGAACTCGCGCAGCGACCGCTTCAAAGCGTCAACGCTGAACTCTTCACTCCCGACCTCAAAGGATTCCATCAACTCTAAAAAACTCAAAACCTGATTGCGCACGTCATTGGTCAAGTACACCTTCTCAAGCTCTTCCCTCAACTCCGCCGCCGTGAACTCGTAGCGCTTCTGCAAGAACTCCTGAAAAAAATATTTGAAAAGCCGATACACCTCCTCTTCTGTGACGTGACCTTTCTCCAGCAAATTCTGAATCTTCTTCCTCACCGATCTTTTCAGCTCAAGCTGCGACTGAACCGGATGCTCACCTCTTTCCACCATGGTTCTAACAAAGACTTAGACGCTCAAGCGTATTTAAATCTTGCTACCGCCACCAACACGGCACTAGCCGCCTCCCCAGCCCTTTACACCAACAACAAAAAAAAAAAAACTGGGAGAAACACTCGTCGAAGCAGAAACACGAATTCCACAACCAAACACGACAAAACCACAAGGAAACCTTTTTATACTAGCAAACCGCAGACGACCAGTATGGAAAAAGAGGATGAGGGGCTCAAAGAGCGCGCAAAACACTACCAACTTCTCTTCGACAACATCAGAAAAGAAATCGCCAAACTCATCGTCGGGCAACAAGACATTGTCGACTCCCTCATCCAAGCACTTCTCTGCAACGGCCACGTCCTCATCGAAGGCGTCCCAGGCATTGGAAAAACCATGCTCATGCGCTCCCTCGCGCAAGTCACCGGCGGCGTCTTCTCCAGAATCCAATTCACGCCCGACCTCCTCCCCACCGACATCGTCGGCATCACGACCTACGAAGAAGGACGAGGGTTTTTCACGCTCAAAGGACCGGTCTTCGCCAACTTCGTCCTCGCCGACGAAATAAACCGCTCACCACCCAAGGTCCAATCAGCCCTCCTTCAAGCAATGCAAGAGCGACAAGTCACCATCGGCAAGGAAACCTTCTCCCTTCCAGAACCGTTCTTCGTTATGGCAACCCAAAACCCGCTCGAACAACTCGGCACCTACAAGCTTCCAGAAGCCCAAATCGACCGGTTCCTTTTCAAACTCATCATGACCTACCCAACCCTTGAAGAAGAACAACTCATCCTCACCAAGAACACCACGCTCAACGACATGACCTCGTTTAACATCCAATCCATCATCTCCCCTGACGACATCGTCAAGGCCCAAGCATTCATCAAACAAATCACCCTCAGCAAACGCATTGAATCCTACATCGTCCGCATCGTCGATGCAACCCGCCACCCAAAGCAATACGGCATCAACGAATACGGAAAATACATCAACTTCGGCGCATCACCTCGAAGCAGCATCGCCCTCTTCATCGCCTCCAAAGCCCACGCCCTCATCAAAGGACGCACCCACGTCACTCCCCAAGACGTCAAAGACGTGGCGTACAACATCCTGCGACACCGCATCCTTCTCAACTTCGAAGGCGAAGCAGAAGACATCTCAACAGACAGCATCATCAAAGAAATCCTCGACAAAGTCCACATTCTCTGACAAGAACAACACACCCACGTTTTCCTCAGGGAAAAAAAAGCAAAGGCTTGAACACGCACAAAGGTTAAACAACAAAAAGAAACGCCTACAACACGCCGTCACAAAAAAAAATCCTGCAAAAAAAATATCATGGCAGTCAAACACCTCAACATCAACCTTCAAAGAAGGCTCAAAAACACCACAATCGCCACCAAACGACACATCCTCTCCCACATCCTCGAAGGCGCATGGACAACGCTCCGCAAAGGGGCAGGCATGGAATTCGCCGGCTATCGCCAATACACCTACAGCGACGACGCGAGCCTCATCGACTGGGGCGCCTCTTTGCGCGCCAAAGAAACCCTCGTAAGAGAATTCGAAGAGTACAAAACCTTCAACGTCTTCTTCCTCCTCGACGTCAGCGACAGCATGCTCTTCTCAAGCACAGGAAAGCTCAAAGCAGAATTCGCCGCCGAAGTCACCTTCGACCTCACCGTAGCCACTTCAGAAGGCGGGGAAGCCATCGGCCTCGCCCTCTTCACCGACAAACTCGTCACCGCAATCGCTCCCAACGTCGGCGGGGGCGTGATCCACCGAGTCATGAAAGAGCTCCAAAACCCGCTTAACTACGGAGGCCCCATCGACGCCGCCAAGGCGCTCCAGCTCTCCAACCTCTACCTCCCCTCCCACCAAACGGTCATCGTCCTCATTTCTGACTTCTTCGGCTTTCGCCCGGGATGGGAACGCTACCTCAAAAGCCTCGTCCAGCGCTTTGACGTCATCGCCATTATCATCCGCGACCCGCGAGACGAAACACTCCCCAAGTACGCAGGCGAATACTACGTCAAAGACCCGTACTCCGGCCAAGTTATGCTCATCGATACAAAAACCACTTCCCACATGTTCGCCCAAGCAGTCAAAGAAGAAGACAAACGACTAGCCAACACGTTCAAAGAAACGAAAACCAGCTATGTCAAACTCTACACCAATGAAGACTACTACCGAAAACTCTTCCTCTTCTTCCGGCAACTGAGCAAGAAGCGAGGAAGATAACAACAAAAAAGATAACAACAAAACAAGCAAGAAAAAAAAAGAACAGCCACGATGTTCCTCGAATTCGAACACCCCTACTTCCTCTGGTACCTCCTCCTCATTCCAGTCCTCGTAGGCCTGCATTTCTACTACCTACGCCACGCCAGAAAGCGCGCCATCACTTTTGCAAACTTCGAAGCACTCAAGCGCGCCAGCGGAAAAAAACAAAGAACAAGAAACCTCACCCAACTCCTCGTGCGGTGCCTCGTCATTGCCAGCCTCACGTTTGCCCTCGCGAGGCCGAGCCTGTGGATTGAAAGCGAAACCAGCGACCTCGCCGTCATGATCGCAATCGACACCAGCGCATCCATGGCGGCGCAAGATTTCCGGCCAACACGACTCGACGCTGCCAAAAACATCACACGAGCAATCCTTGACACCCTCGGCCCTGCAACACCAGTGGGGCTCCTAAGCTTTGCAAGCGTGAGCTACATCAACGCCCTCCCCACCACCGACCTCGAAAACGTCAGGGACCACCTCGAAGACATCTCCCTCTCAAAAGGAGGAGGCACAGACATCGCCGGAGCGGTCATAACGGCAACGAACACCCTCCTCCACCTCAACAAAACCAAGACTGTCGTGCTCATCTCCGACGGCAGCCAAACACTCGGAGCATACACAGACACCTCCAACCGGGAAGCAATCGAGTACGCCAAGAAAAACCACATCACCATCCACGCTGTCGGGATCGGCACAAACACCGGCCCTATTGGATACCTCCCCAGCTACTACAACCTCAGTTCTGTGTACAACGAAGCAACCCTGCGCGCATTCTCCAACGCGACAGGAGGAACCTACCTTCACCTCGAAAGCGAAAACGATCTCCCAACAGCAACCACGCTTCTTCCCCGCCAAAAAGGCCTCGCGGCCATCCCCCTCACCACGCACTTCCTCCTTCTCGTCCTCATCTTCATCATACTCGAATGGGCCCTCTCCAACACGAGATTCATCACCGTCCCTTAACAAGGCACGCCCCGCCTGGCCATCTGCGAAAGCTTATAAATCCCCTCCTGCTCTTTGCCGAACATGACCGGAATACTACTGCGTACAACGCCTGAGACCGCCTTTATCCTTGCCAGCACAGCACTTGCCTTTCTTCTCGCCCAAATCATCAAGTACTTCACGTTCCAACAAAAACAACCTGCACCGTGGTGGCGCGTCTTTTTCACCTACGGCGGCATGCCTTCCGTCCACACCGCAACGCTCGTGGCAATCACTACTAGCATCTTCCTCACTCAGGGCATAACACCCCTCTTCCTCCTCTCTTTTGTCATCAGCACGCTCATCATTCGAGACGCCATGACCCTGCGCACCAAGATTGGGCAAAACGCCGAAAGTCTTGACAAACTCCTCCACAAGCACAAAAACCTTACCAACACCCGCCTCGGCCACACACTCCCCGAAGTAGCCGTTGGGCTGGGCATTGGCATTGCATCGACAATCATGCTCTTCTTGTTCTTCTTCTAAACAACGCTCAAACCAACGCTCGCCCCAGCAAGGTTCCCAGTAAGTTTTTTAAGGAAGGGTGCGCCTCTTGCTCTGCATTGCCTCCGTAGCTCAGCGGCTAGAGCATCTGACTTGTAAAACTGCACCGAACTGCCTCGCCCTCCCAAGAAACGAGGGGTTCGCGCTCAAGCGATCAGAAGGTCCGGGGTTCAAATCCCCGCGGAGGCTTTTGCTTTCCTTTCAATGCTACAACAGCGCCCATCCCTGCCTTCTTCGCACAACACCGCCCCCTTCTTGCGTCACGCCCGGCCCCGCCCGCGTCCTCTCGCAGCCGCCATAAGTAAATTCCACAAAGTTTAAATACTCCTGTCGCTTTTTTATCGCTAACGATATGTCGGAAACGATAGTAACCTCGCGACGCTCTAAAAACAAGGACCGAAAAAAACGAACAAGAAAATAAAAAAACAGAAAAAAACGAGAAGACGCAACGAACATGACAACTCCCCTCATCCAACACAAACTAAGAATCCTCACCCTCCAAGAACTCAAAAAAAAACCGCTAAGCGGATACGACCTTGCCAACACGATAGAAGCATCCGTGGGGTGGCGGCCGAGCTACGGCTCGATCTACCCCTTGCTTGACCGCCTCTCCAAAGAAGGCCTCATCACCGCCAAGCAAAAAAAGCGAAAAAAAGAATACTCCCTCAAAAAAAAAGGAGAGCGAGCCCTCCAAACCTTTCAAAAAGAAAACGACCAGCTCCTCAAAAAAGCCAAAGAAACTATGAAAATCATCGCCCACCTCCTCGGCATCGACTACAAAACCCACCAAGAAATGTCATCAATACTCCTCTCCCCCACATCCCCACAAGCATTCCCCTTCAAAAACATCATGGCAAGCACCACCGCCCTCAAGCACACACTCCTCACCCTCTACCAAAAGCAGCTCATCGAGAAATACGAAAAAGAAATCAATGCCGCAATCAAAGAAACAACCCGCAAACTCAAACACCTCATCGCAACATCTGCAACAAAAAAGAACAATACAAGCAAAAAAAGAAGAGCAGCTCAAAAAAAGAAAAAGCACAAGAAGAAAGAAGCCGCGACAGCTAAAACAAAAAAGAAAAAAGGACCAAAAACTGCTTCTGCAAAACCAAGACGAAAAACAAAAGCATGACCAAACAAAAAAAAATCATCATCGAACTCCAAGACGTGTGGAAAACCTACACCATGGGCGAAGTCAAAGTCCACGCCTTGCGCGGACTCACCCTTCAAGTTTACGAAGGAGAATTTCTCAGCATCATGGGACCAAGCGGAAGCGGAAAGAGCACTGCAATGAACATGATCGGCTGCCTCGACGTCCCATCGAAAGGACGCATCTACCTCTCAGGACAGGACATCTCCCACCTGAGCGAATCAGACCTCGCCCAAATCAGAGGGAAAAAAATAGGATTCATCTTCCAAAAGTTCAACCTCATCAACACCCTCACCGCAATGGAAAACATCACCCTCCCCCTCCTCTTCCAAAACACTCCCCGCCAAGAACGCATCAAACGAGCAAAACAGTTGCTTTCACTCGTCGGGCTCGAAGACCGCATGCACCACAAACCCACCGAGTTAAGCGGGGGGCAGCAACAACGCGTCGCCATCGCCAGAGCGCTCGCGACAAACCCCCAAGTCATCCTCGCAGATGAGCCAACCGGAAACCTCGACAGCAAGACCGGAAACACCGTTATGGACTTCCTCAAAAAACTCCACAAAGAAAAAGGAACAACCATTGTGATGGTCACCCACGACCCGAACGTCGCAAAAAATGCTGACAGGATCGAAATACTCCAAGACGGAGTGATCGTCACCAAAAAAAAGCATAGAGGACAAGCAACACACTAACCTCGACGAACGCCGAAAAAGAAAGGAAAGAAACAGAAAGAAACAAATAAAGAAAAAAAATAAAGAAAAAAACAAAACAGCAACAAAAAAAAAACAAAAAACGAATATGAAATAAAAGAGCAAAAAAAAGGTGAACCCTATGAAAAAAAACCAAACCATAACCAGAACGCACCAGCTGCGATGTCAAACCCGTGCAAGAAGGCAGGCGCCAAGGGAGCCGCTTCAAAAAAAGACCCCGTTGCTCCTCCTGCTCGCCACCATCACGACTGCAATAGCACTCCTGACAATCCTCAACGCCGCCCCTGCCGCGGCGCTCAACAACCTCGTTGGCGAAGGAAGCGCACTCTCATCCCAACTCCTCCGCTACGAGCCAAACCCGGCAGAACCAGGGGACGTCATCGACGCCTACGTCCTCATCACCAACAACGGCTCCGAACCCGCGCGAGGCGTTGAGGTTGAACTCGTCAACGCCTATCCGTTCAGCGCTGATAGCCCGTCAGAACAAGCAAAGCGTATCAATGAAATACCAGGACAGCAATCAGCCCTTGTCATCTTCAAAATACGCATTGACAAAGACGCTGATGAAGGAACCAACCACATCACCATCCGCTACAAGCCTGCTGGTGCAGGGTTTTGGCGAGAAGACGAACTCCCGCTCGACATCGCAACCAACGACGCCGCCATTTCCATCACGAAGATGACTTCAACACCTCAAGAAATCCTGCCAGGAAGGCCCGCGACGATCACGCTGACCGTCAAAAACCTCGCAGACTCGCGACTGCGCGACATAGCAGTCTCCCTCAGCACAGAAAGAACGGTTGGGAGCACCACGACAACCCTCCCCATAACGCCCCTGACCACCTCTCTCGAGCAGCGCATCCCTGAACTCTTAGCAGACGAAGAAAAAACACTTACGTTCGGCATCGTGACCAACCCGGACGCCGATTCGGACGTGTACTCCATACCGGTGACCATCACCTTCAGCGACGAAAGAGACAACGACTACACATACACCGACGAAATAGGTATCATCATCAACGCCCCCCCTGCGCTCGACGTCTACATTGAATCGGCCGACGTGTACACGGACAAAAAAACAGGGGATGTGACGCTCAAATTCGTCAACCGAGGCTTGTCTGAAATCAAGCTTCTCAACGTCGAACTCAAACCCCACGAGTCATACGAACGCTTGGGAGGCTCAAGCACAATCTACATTGGCAATGTTGACAGCGACGACTTCGACACGCAGAGCATCACCATCAAGGCAAAAAAAGACAACCTCGTCATACCCGTCAAAGTCACCTACCTTGACGCCTTCAACAACCAATACGAAGAAGAACGAGAACTCGCCGTCACCCTCATCAGCTCCAAAGAGCGTAACGGTGGAGGAACAAACTGGGTTGTCATCGTCGCTGTTCTCGCCGTTATAGCGGGAGGGATTTACTGGTGGCGAAAACGAAAAAGGAAACGTTAACCGCGCCAGCCAATCCTTAACCAAACACTCCGACACCCTGACCAGAAACACCTTATGCTTCGCGACGAAATCATACTAGCAGTCAACAACCTCTTCAAGCGAAAGCTACGCTCTTGGCTCACCATCCTCGGCGTAGTCATCGGCATCGCCGCCGTAGTCGCTCTCATCGGACTCGGCGAGGGCTTAACGAGGTTCGTCACCGCACAGTTCGGCATCGTCGGAGCAGACACCATAACCATACGCGCAGAAGGAGACGCCTTTGCACCGCCTGGAACCGGCGTCGTCAACCCACTCACCGAAAGCCAACTCAAGCGCATCAGAAACGTCAAAGGCGTCCAAACAGCAATAGGGAGAATCATTGAAACGGCTTCCGTCGAATTCAACGACAAAACAAAGGTAAACCTCATTGTGAGCGTCCCTTCAGGAGATGAACGCGATGACCTCTACGACATCCTCAACCTAGACGTCACCTCAGGGCGCCTCCTCAAAGACAACGACCAAAACAACGTTCTTATTGGAAGCGAACTGACCGACAAAGAGCTCTGGAACAAGCCACTCGTCACCGGCCGAACCATCCTCATCAAAGGAAGAGAATTCACCGTCGTTGGCGTCCTCAAGAAAAAGGGCAGCTTCGTCACAGACACCACGATATGGATGAACGAAGAACCCATGCGAGACCTGTTCGAAGATACAACAAAAAACTATGACGTCATCGCGGCCAGGGCGTCACCAGGGGAGAACATCGATATTATCGTCGAACGCATCAAAAAAGAGCTCCGCAAAGCAAGAGACGTCAAGGAAGGAGAGGAAGACTTCACCGTCCAAACTGCCCAAAGCGCGATTGAGTCCCTTCAAGACACCCTCTTCGCCATCCAACTCTTCGTCTACATCATCGCCGCGGTTTCACTTCTCGTCGGCGGCATTGGCATCAGCAACACGATGTACACCGCCGTTCTCGAGCGCATCACCGAGATAGGGACTATGAAGGCCATAGGAGCACGAAACAAAGACATCTTCACTATTTTCGCCATTGAAGCCGGCCTCATCGGCCTCGTCGGCGGCCTCATCGGCATGAGCATCGGCGTCGCTATGAGCCACGGACTCGCATACGCGGGCAGGCTCGCCCTCGACCTCAACCTCATCCAAGCCCACACCTCCGCGGGACTCATCCTCGGCTCCCTCGCCTTCAGCTTCATCGTAGGACTACTCGCAGGCCTCCTCCCCGCCTACCAAGCAGCCACCATGCACCCCGTTGAAGCGCTCAACACAGCAAAGTAACCCTAAAAAAAACAAATCCAAAAACAAATCCAAAAAAAAAACAAAACAACACAATAACCAAAAAAAAGCAATAACCAAAAAAAAGAAAGAAAAAAAAGAACGCCCAATGAAACCTGTGAAGCCCGACCTCATACGCTACGCTATTAACAACCTCCTCCACAGGAAGCTACGCAGCTGGCTCATGACGCTCTCCATCCTCGTCGGCATCACAGCTATCTTCGCCCTCGTCAGCTTCGGCCAAGGACTAGAATACTACATAGACCACCTCGCCAACGAAATGGGAAAGGACAAAATCAGCATCCAAGCGAAAACCATCGGCCCCCCCGGAAGCGGCGACATCACCTTCTCCGAGGACGACCTCTCCTTCATCGAAAGCATTAACGGCGTTCTCAACGCTGCAGGAATGGCCTTTGAAAACGCCCAAGTCACCTACAAGCGAGAAACAAAACCCCGCTACGCCTACCTCGTCGGCACCCCTACCGGAGAAGACGGCCGCCTCACCCAAGAGCTCATGACCGTCGACCTCATCCAAGGAAGAACGCTCAAACGAAACGACCAATTCAAAGCCGTACTCGGCTACTCCTACAGCAAAGAAAAAGCAGTCTTCGATCGAGCCATACAAGTCGGTGACCGCATCACCGTCAACGGATACGACCTCAAAGTGGTCGGCATCTACGACAAAGTCGGCAACCCGCAAGATGATAAAAACATCTACGTAACGTTTGACACCTATCAAACGCTCACCGGCTCAGCAAACACTCCCGAGGCCTACGACTGGATCGTCGTGCAGGCAAGCCCGACGGAAGACCCGAAAGCCCTCGCTGAACGCATCGAGGACAAGTTCAGACGAAGGAGAGGACTCAAGAAAGGCAACGAAGACTTCACCGTCCAAACCCTCGAAGACCTTATTCAAACCTTCGGCTCCATCATCACCGGCCTCAACGGCGTGCTCATCATCATCGCCCTTATCTCCCTCTTCGTCGCAGGAATCAACATTATGAACACCATGTACACGGCCATTCTCGAGCGCACCAATGAAATTGGCATCATGAAAGCCATCGGCGCACGAAACAACGACATACTCTCAATTTTCATCATTGAAGCAAGCTTCCTCGGCTTCTCCGGAGGCGCCCTTGGTATCATCCTCGGCTACGCCATTGCGAAGGCAGGCGAAGCCATAGCAAGCGCGAGCGGGTACTCCTTCCTCAAACCAATCTTCCCCCTCTCGCTCATCATTGGATGCCTCCTCTTCTCCACCCTTGTCGGAGCAGCCTCCGGGTTTCTTCCAGCAAGGCAGGCTGCAAAGCTCCAAGCCGCTGACGCACTCAGGTATGAATAAACCCCCTGCGAAATCAGCGAATCAGCTACTAAACAAAAAAAAAAGAACACAACACAGCCGCATAACAACCAACATCCAACAAACAACAAAACCAACAAAAAAAAACAAGCAACAAAAAAAACTAAAGAGAGCGAACCTTCCCTACAAAAAAACCCCTCCAAAACACCACCTTTCACCTCTCTCACGTGAACACTCCAGAATCTTTATAAACTTTCTTTGGCTCTTCCCTCCACCATGCTCCCGCGAAGATTCGCCCATTACAGCCTCGTCCTCTTCACACTCATCATTCTCTTCATCTCCCTGCTCATCATTAAACCATTCTGGCCCTACCTGTTCTTCGCAGGACTCCTTGCCTTCGCCTTCAACCCCCTCAACAAAAAAATCGGCAAACACATCCGCAACAGAAACCTGCGCGCAAGCATCATGCTCGCCATCATCCTCATCCTCATCATCGCGCCAACCATCTTCATCGTCTCCAACCTCGTCAACCAAGCAACAAACGCCTTCATCAACTTCAAAGACGAAAACTTTGAACGCTTCCTCCAAAAACTCCCCTTCATCGACTCGCCAGAAGAACGAAACGACCTTCAAGAATTCCTCATTGACGCCCTCCTCCAACTCAAACACGGCGTCGCCGACTCCTTCCTCAACACCCTCAGCTCCCTCCCTGACTTCCTCCTCGGCATCTTCATCATGTTCTTCACCATGTTCTACTTCTTCAGGGACGGACGAGCACTCTACTATGCAACGGTCAAACACCTCCCCTTCGAAGACGAAGTCAAAAAAAAGCTCGTCGACGAAACAAAACTCATCATCCAAGCAGTCATCTACGGCCAACTCTTCACCGCCATCATCCAAGGCCTTGCAGGAACCCTCGTCCTCTTCCTCTTCGGCATCCCCCAAGCAGCTTTTTGGGGCTTTCTCATGATTATTGCCGCCTTCATCCCCTACATCGGCACCTTCATCATTTGGGGTCCTGCAACGCTCTTCCTCGTCATCAACGAAGAACCAACGATCAAAATATTTTTCTTCCTCCTCATCAACATCACCTTCGTTTCACAAATTGACAACATCGTCCGTCCTTTCCTCATCGGCAGAAAATCCCAACTCCACACCAGCCTCGCCCTCATCGGCGTCCTCGGCGGGCTCAAACTCTTCGGCCTGGTTGGCATCGTCATCGGCCCCATCTTCCTCGCGCTCCTCGTCGTCCTCACAAAAACACTCATCATTGAGAAAAACGGAACAGAATGGACTGCTGACAAAAACTAAGAAACAAAAGAACCACGCCACGAAACGCCCGTGAACAACGACGCCCCCTGCCTTTCTCGCTTCCTACCACTCACCCAAAGCATCCAAGAGCTCAATGAGCGTTGCGGCACTCCACGCCTGGGCCAAGCACCCTCGCGACTCGAGCCTCGCTGCGCTGCTCACCTCAGCACAGTGCCCAGCCCAGCCAGAAAAAAGCAATTCTTCCACACTCGCATCGCGAATCTTGCGAACAAAACCGCCAAAACCCGCCGCGTCCAGCCTGTGCAAAAACACCCCTGCCAGATTATTGCAAAAAAACCAACTGTCACCGCGATGATAGCTCCTGTCGTCTTCACCAGAATGCTCAGCACAAAAAAGCGGATGATTCTTGGCAATCGACGCCAATCCCCCCCATTCAAGCCAGAGCGAACCGAGCAACCACTTCACGACCTTCCCCCACTCCCGCTCAGGGAGCAACTCCGGATAGAGATACCCCGCCAAGAACGCGTTGGGCCTTGCCGTCCAATCAACACCGCCTTGCACAACCCTGTCCGCGAGCCGCCGCCCATCAAAAAAACGCCGACGAACCTCCCCTGCAAGTTCTCGCTCGTACTGCCGATACTCCTTCCCATTCCCCTTCTTCGTCACTTTATAGAGCAAACGAACACAACGGTACAACACGAGCATGAGCGCCTGGACCTCAATACACGCCCCCAACCGACCATCATCAACCCCTCCGGTCGTGTCCATCCATGTTTCCTGCGGAGCGCTCCACACCAACCCCTCCTGCAAAGACGAAGACCGCAATCGCTCAATGACCACCTCCAGCCGGTCACGAAGGTATGCCAGTTCAATACGTGAAAAATAGTCCTGCAACAGCCCGTGACTCCACAAGTAACGAACAGCATCCTCCACGCGCTTAAAGAGCCACCCGGCAGCATCAATAGAACCCACCAACGACGGAGGATGGCGGTTCGGGACCTGCCCTGACGGCAAAATACGCTCAAGATAGCGGAACACCACCTCCTTCACCAGCAAAAACCGCCCTTCAAGAAGCTTCGCTCGCAAACTCACCGCCTCATCTCTCGCGTAGAACTGAAAAAACCACGGAAGCCCTGCAAAGATACCCTGCACGCCGCCCTTAATGAGAACCGTCAAGTCATCAAGCGCCTTGAGCGCTACATTTCCAACAACAGACCTGCGAGAAAGCATTTGCTCCCCAGACTGCACAAGATTCTCACGAATCAACTCATAACGATCCAACACGTACCGAACCTTCTTCACCGCCTTCTCCCTGCTCTTCGAAAATGCGAAAACGAAACGCTTCCCCCCCTCAACCAAGAGCCCGCCGGCATGATACACAAAATCCACTGTGGCCGCGCCTCGCGCCTCATCAAAAGAACGCTCCTTCCTCACCCACCTCCCCGCTCTCTCAAGCGCCACAATCCCGTCAGGACTCCCAATCGCCAAAAAACCTTCGTACCCAGAACCGCTCGGCACAGCGCCCCCGCTCTGACCAGACTTCTCGTAGCGCACAACAACCAACCCCTCCTCCTCGTGCACGTCAAAATGCCTCCCCCAAGGGTCAAAGTCATGAACGTAGCGCATATCAAGCTCAAGCCGCACACTCCCTTGAAAGCCAGCAACCTCGTAGAGAAGCGCATTACTGCTCAACAAAAACGTTTCAGAAGCCCTCCCCGACCTTCTCACGACCAAGGAAGCCTGCTTTTCAACTTCCACCACTGGCAGGCCGAGCGAGAGCGACTCAATCACCTTGAACGGCTGCCAGGCTTCAGCATCAAAATGAAAAAAACCTTCGTAATGCGTCACGTTAGCAGGAAGCGAGAACGCAAAATAATTCCCCTTCTTATTGGACAAGCACACACCACAAGAAGCAACCTCTTTTTGCAGCACGCCCCCTTTCAAGCGATGCACCAACCTCAAAGCCATACCACCTCACAATCGTCTTTCAGCGCGTTCAGGCAAACTCGTGGAAACCACACTCCCCGGACCACCAACCCTCCACATTTATAAAGTTTCCTTTGAGCAAACCACCACGAAAAAAACAACAAGCACGACCCCCTCGCTCCCGCCTTCACTCGTGCCCTCGCAAAAACTTCGCCGCCACTTCAGGCGGGACCGGATTGATAGGAATGCTCACTTCATGCTCAAACCCTGCCCACTTCGTCAACCGAGGAAGAATGCGCAAGTGGAAATGAAACAATCCTTGCTCTTCATCGTTGAAGAAGACGATGTTGTAAGGCGGGTTGCCCAAGGTGTCAATCCTTCGAAGAACTTTCCTCAGTATGTGCGCCAAATCACCCATTTCTTTCTTGGTCAACCTGTCCATGGCAGGAACGTGGCGCAACGGAAGTATCCACGTTTCAAACGCGAACTTTGAGGCATACGGCGCAATACACACAAAACTCTGATTGATAAACACCAACCGATGACTGTGCTTTTCCTTCGCAATGACGTCGCAAAACACACAAGACTCGTTCTTGATCCAATACTGATACGAAGCGCCAAACAACCTCGCAACCGACGGCGGAAACACGTTCAAACCAATGAGCTGGGCGTGAGCATGCGAAATCGAAGCTCCTGCTTCCCCTCCCCTATTCTTGAACAAAGCCGTGTAACGAACGTGAGGCATTGACTCAATCAAGCGCATTCTTCTCGCGTAAAGCTCCAAGACGGCTTGCAAATGCTCCAAATCCAAATCCTCAAGTTCAACCCCGTGTTCAGGCGTTTCAATGACAACCTCGTGCTTCCCATACGCCCCTGCATGCACGGCGAACGGGTCTGAACGCTTCAAGCGCGCATCAACAGCGGTGTCAACAGCGGCGAACTTGTTAGGAACGACTCTTGCAAGCCAAGGCAAACCACTCTTTGTGTCCTTCTTCGCCGGCAACTCCTCAACAATAGGAGGAAGCATGTGCTCGTTGCCAGGGCAAAAAGGGCAATGTTCAGCACTCGAAACCTGCTCTGGCTCTTTTTTGAACTGATGAGGCCTCTTTCCTCGACGCTCTGCAATAATAACGTAATCGTCAAGCACGTAATCCTTACGCAACTGATTCTCCTTCATCCTTGATGCCTCTGCAGAGCAACGTTATGCGCCTGCACATAAAAATTCACGAACTGCCGCCAATCCGCCAGAGCAGACAGGCTCTTTGCCTTTATCTTCTCATGCACCCGCTCACTCCTGTTGAGCCGCGCAAAACGAAGCAAGATCTCGAACAACTCCTGCACCGCCTCATCATAGCTGTGCTTGTAGCGGGGCACGACATAAATTCCCCCCTCCTCCCCATGCACCTTCTTCATAACGAACCTGCCAAATCCCGCCAAGTCTGTCGTGACAGAAGGAACGCCACAAGCAGCCGTCTCGAGCGGCGTGTACCCCCACGGCTCGTAACTAGAAGGAAACACGCCCAGATGACACCCGGTAATGGCGTCATAATACGGAAGATTGAGCAAAGAATCACTCCCGTCAAGGTAGGCGGGGTACACTACCACTTTCACCCTGTCATCCTGCTTATTATCCAATCCCTTGCTTAGAAGAGAATTAAGCAAAGGATCATTTTGCTCATTATCAATATGATGTGTTATCATGGGCGGATTGCCCACCCTCCTAAAATGCATCAAGTCCCGCTTGAGCTCTTGAATGAAGTCCTTCTCCAGCACGAGCTTCCCATCACTCCCTGAGGAAGCAAGATCGTACACGAGCCTTTGCAAAAGCTTCTCCAAGCGACGGGCCACGGACTCTTTCAAGTGATTGAAAAAATTCTTGTTCTCTACAATCTCCTGCTTCACCCCTCTCGTCCCCATCGGAACCCAGAAGAAAACAACAATATGACGATCACCACCTTCTTCTTGAAGCTTCTTGTTCAACTTCGCAAGCGCGTCAATCAAAACATCAATCCCCTTATTGCGAAACTCATAACGCCCAACAAAGAAAAACATTAAGGTATGTTCCACGTCAAACGTGTAGTAGGGGAAGAAGTAATACGACAAGAACTCACGAATGATTTCTCTGTTCGTTGCATGACGAATCGAAGTCTCCTCAAACGTTGGAAACCGTTCCAGCTCAAGCCCGTTGAGCAACAACACCTCAGGCCTCCTCCCCAAGATGCGCTCCGCCTCGAGTGCAGTAATCTCAGAAACCGTTGAAAAAACGTCGGCCTGCGACGCCATTGCCCGCTCCGCAGAAAACTTATCCTGCACTCCCACCTTTTGCGCCCACTCCTGAGGATTAATGGAATCAAGCATTGCGTACAGATCATACCCGCTCCCCGCAAGCGCCCTCCCCAACATCGTCGCGTGCGTCGTGAAAACCGAGGCGATACTGGACCGAACCGAACGCAAATACAACAAGGCAAACCCTGCCAACCACTCGTGGCAATGAACAACCACCTTCTTCCCCACCAACTCCCGCTCAACCGCTTCCAGCAAAACCCCCACCGCCCACGACCACAACATGGGCTCTTCAAACTCCCAGCGGGAATGAAGCGAATCGATATGAAACTCCTCCCAGAGCTTTGCCTTAATACTGTCCTTCTGCGACAAAAGAGCTGACGCGTCAATGAGAACCACCTTCGGCTCTCCCTTTATGAGCCAGGAACCAAAATAGCACCGAATCCCTCGCGCCGAGCACTCAGCAAACGCCTTCTTCAAGAAAGAAGGCGGTTCTGCCTCATCAAGCTCCACTTGAGCGTTCTTCTCAACATAAGGGCCGACCATGAAGTACTCAGCATACCGCTCCTTCATCAAACCAGCTTTGCTCTTAAGAACGGTGTTAATACCGCCAACTTTATTGCACACTTCCCACGAACACTCAAATACCACATCCGCAATTGGCTTCTCGTCCATCCTTACTGGAAACTCCCCCTCTTCATTGCAACACCACCACGTCTTTTCTCCACGTTTCTTCTCGTTCTAGGGCGTGCAGCGAACCACCCCTGTGACATACCACCCAATAACGGCGCCCAAGCCGACGCCGATGAGGAACAACAAGCACAACGCAAGCCACAGCTTCACTTTCTTCTTCGTATCCTTCTTCGCAGCCGAAGCGTGAGGATCCGCAGCGCCACGCGCTTGGTCATTCCCGCCGTTCCCCTTTGTTTCCTTAAGAGAGGCATCTTGTACAAGATCCTCTTCTTGCGAAGCGTACGGCACTCGTAAACCTTGATCTCCCTGCTCCTCTACCTGATGCGCACGCTCGGCACTGTCTTGAAACGGTGATTGCAACGACTCCCCTTCCGGCGAGCCCTCGGGTTCGAACACGACCTCTTCGCCCGCGACCGTTCCTTGATCACCTTCACCCCCCTGGCCACTCCCCGCGTTCCCTCTTGCTTCGCGAAGGACACTGAGCACTTGCTCCTTGGAGTGTGCCTGCTCGAGCTGGCGGGCAACGTCCTCGTTGCGAAGAACATGGCGAACCCAGTTGGCAAAGTCGTTCCTTCCTTCATGAACATGATGAACGAAGTCGTGCTCATCGAGCCCTTCAATGATTTGCAAGAGTTCCTCTAGCGACGCTGCAGTCTTGCCGTGTCGAAAATAAAATTTTTGATCATCCGGTATCATCATCCTCACCTCTTTTTCCAATCCGCCGATTCAACGAAAACGTTTCCGCCACGATGTTCTTTCTTTCACCATCACCGTTACCATACCTTTGCCACATTACTTTTCTCGGAAGTACTTCTTCGTCACGTGCTTGTAAATCTCGAGGCGCAAGTGGTGCTTATCCCTCGCCCTTGCAAGCTTCTCTGCAAGCTCAACGTCCTTGAACACGTCGCGAACCCATGTGGCAAAATCGTGCCCGTCATCCCGCACGTGATGCCGAAACACTTCATCTTCAAGGTGCTCTAGCACTTCAGCCAGTTCCTTCACGTTCTTCACCGGCCTGCCATTCGCTAATATGAAATACTGTTCTTTACGAATTCTCCTGCGCAAATTCGGCTTTCCTGGACGCCCCCGCCTCCCCTGACCAAGGGAACGCCCGCGGCCAACACGACCTGAACGAGCAGCGGCACTCATCGCGCACCACCCCTAACCATGCTCTGCCCATCCCGGACGCCCCCCTTTGCGCAAACGTGAAGGCTGGGATTACCTAGCAAGAGCGGCACTTGCTCCCGCCCCCGCTCTGCCCCCTCAACACTTGCCACCCTCAAGGCCAAGTCGTTGAGGACGTTCATAAATGCTATGAACGCCTCGTAAGGGCTGTCATACGGGTTGAAGTACTTATGCACATCGCCATCCGAGAACCACTTCGTACACATATAATAGGCGTGATCGCTCGTCGTCAGCCGCCTCCAATCTTCTACAAGCTTCTCGTCACGCTTTGCCTTCACCGCCGCCTCGAGCTTGTAGAGTTCGGAAAGCGCGTTTCGTTGCATGGCATTCCCAAGCCACGCGCTTACGTCACGCTCAACATCCGCCCACGAAACAAAATTATGCATATCCACCTCTCCTCGAACAGGGTACCGAAGAGCAGCTTCGGAAACCGTGACGAAATCATTATCCGGGTGCTTCAAGATCTCCCCCGGAAGCGCCTCTAAAAAATGAAAAATACCCGTATCTTCCCATTGGTGCTCGCCGAATGTTTCGTAATCCATAAACAAATTCACCACGTCCCCATTTCCATTCGCGGCTGACACCCATTGAGCAAACTTTTCTGCTGTGAGCGGATACTCCTCCCACGCCGTGTTCCCAAACCGGAACGCGATGTCATCGCTGAGCTTGTAATTCTTCAAAAGCAATTTGATACCCTGCGCGGACCTGGCTGTATAAAGAAAGTTTGGCGAGCGCCACGAAAGAATATGATCCGCGCCTTCACCCAAGACCGCCAAGAAACCCAAATCCTCCAGCAACTTCGCAAGCTCATTGTTCAAGATAAGCTCGGTGTGGCGGAAAACACGTGGCGTCTGCCCGAAAAGCTCTCGCACTTTGTCCGTGTGCCGCTTCACTTGCGCCAAGAACTCGGGCTTAGAATACAAGTACGCTAAGGAATGATAATACGTTTCTGTTAAGAACTCAACACATCCCGTCTCTGCCAACTCTCGAAAGCTCTCAAGGACTTCCGGCGCGAACGCTTCAAACTGCTCTAAACAAACTCCTGAAATGCTAAACGAAACCTTAAACGCTCCCTTCAACCTCCGTATCAGTCCAAGCAAAACGTTGTTCGCCGGCAGGTAGCTCTTGCGCGCTACTTTCTGCAAAATTGCTTTATTTTTCTCATCATCAAAATAGTTACTGTGCTTGCCTATTTCAAAGAGAGAATACCTTCTCAACCGGAGCGGCTGGTGGACCTGGAAATACAAACACACACTTACCATGCAACACCCTCCTTCCCCACTACTTCCTGATATACTTGCAAACATTTCCCGGCAGGAACATCCCAGGTCAGCCGCTTCACTTCCAGGTAGCCATGCTGCTTCAACTCATGATGCAGCGCTTGGTAATGCAAAAGCGAAAGTATGTGCTCCGCCAAGGACTGAACGTCCCAAAAATCAACTTTGATGCAGTGGTGCAAGACCTCGCTCACGCCCGACTGCTTTGAAATAATGCAAGGCGTCCCCTTCACCATCGCCTCAAGCGGAACCACCCCGAACGGCTCGGACACGGAGGGCATCACAAAGACATCGGCCATGCTAAACAAGACCTCCGCTTGATTTCTATCATAAAACCCGGTGAAGAAGAATCGTTGGGACAAGCCCAGCTCCGCCACCCTGTCAATCATCCTGCCTAGTTGATCACCTGAACCGGCAAGGACGAACTTCACGTTCGGATCCCTCTCCGCAACAATTCTTGCAGCCTCAACAAAGTACTCCGGCCCCTTCTGGAGCGTCACCCTCCCAGCAAAGAGAACCACCTTATCGCCCTGTTTCACCTTGATGTCATGCACCTTCCCCTCCTGCAAGGGAACCGCGGCGTTATGCACTACCCGAATCTTCTCGGCAGGAACACCATAGCTTGTGATGAGGCGTTGTTTGACAAAGTCAGACACTGCAATGACAACATCTGCATGCTCCATCCCGTACCGCTCCATATCATACACGCGCTGGTCAACGCCAGCCCCGCCGCTCTTGTCAAATTCGGTAATGTGCACGTGCACCACCAAGGGCTTCCCCGTCGCGTACTTGGCTGCAACCCCTGCAGGGAACGTCCAATGGTCATGGGCGTGGATGACATCAAACCCTTCCGTTTCGGCGAGGTGAGCTGCAATGATGCGCACCTTTTCTGCAAAGCGATGCACCTCAGCCCAGAGATCTTCACCATACAGCGGCTTGCTCCCCCCATCAAACCGATTCATAGCAAGGGAACGCTCTAACAAAGCATTATAGGACGCCGGCGTTGCGTACGCATGAAGCAAGGAATCTACAGGAAGAAGCGAGATCTTATCATCCGGCACGGTGTTGTTTGCGATAATGAGACGAAAGCCCTCCCCCCCGGCACCTTCCACTTCGTTTACTGCCTGCGGGCCTGAGGGCATACAATAGGTTACCTCTACACCGAGGTTTGCGAGGGCCTTGCAAAGCTGCGCGCATACGATTCCAACACCACCTGCAAAGTAAGGTGGAAACTCCCACCCCAACATAAATACGCGGATCCTCCTCACCCCTCTTTCCTTCTCCTTGCGCTTATGCTCCCGTGTGACAACCAGCGCCGCATTAGGAGCGAGACCGTGCAGGACTTGCTGGCTCGGCCGCAACGAACAACACAACAGTTGCAGCAGTCAAACAAGTCACTCAACTGCTCGTGCCCACTCAGCCCTTTGTTTATGAACTGTTGTTTAAAAATGTTTTCTTTTTAAAGAAATGGTGAGGCCTGCCAACACCGATTTTTTAGAAAAAAAAGCCAAAAAAACAATTTAATTTTACATTAAAAAAC
>RFJU01000039.1 GCA_003694805.1 Candidatus Woesearchaeota archaeon
ATATATAAGTATACAAATAAGTATACTCGTAGTCATTAGCGGTTGTGGCGTCACGTCCTTCTGCTTATGACGAGAAACGCACGAAGAATCTTGCAGGCCACCTGCAAGCCAATTCAGCAAAAAAATTGCGACGAAGGTGATGACCATGAACCAGAACAAGTTGGTACCATTACTCGTAGTACTAGCGAGCCTGACAGCCCTCAGTGCACTTGTCTTTGCACAAAACTACCCTGTCAGTCCACAAACACTAACCCAAGATTGGGAGTCAACATTTGACGTGAACAACTACCCTGCCCAGAGCAACGACGCCTTTGCAGGGAACATCACCCACCTCACCATCTTTGGCATAACCCAGACGAAAGCCTGGCAAGGCTACCTGGGAAACATCACCGGTACCATCGTCTTGGACGACGCGAACAACAACACCTTCTACAACTGGTCCGCAGCAGAACCACAAGGAGAAGTGTACGCGTCAACGAACATCACCATTGACTGGGCCAACATCGCCTGCTACAACTTCACTGCAACAGGAGGCGGCTACCGAAACGTCTCAATCCTCGAACAGGAGTTCAACATCCAAACCGACGACGTCGACGGCGTCAACGAAACATTCAATCTTACGAACCACCCGACACTCCACGTTGGCTACGTCACCCTAACGGGATGCCCAACGACGTACATCTTCCAAAATGACAACAGGCAAAC
The DNA here is from genome assembly GCA_003694805.1 of Candidatus Woesearchaeota archaeon. Taxonomy (NCBI): domain Archaea; kingdom Nanobdellati; phylum Candidatus Woesearchaeota; species Candidatus Woesearchaeota archaeon. Next base: position 706 of record RFJU01000039.1, read on the forward strand.
AACGAACTTCCCCAACATGCTCCTCTACGACACAACGGGGAACGCACTCGTCTTTGCAACATTCATCGAGAACGACGAGTCGGGCAACACCACCGACATCAACGGCTACGACGGCAACCCAACAGACTTCCAAATGCTCGTTCTCGAAGACGGGCACGGCAACGACACCCAGACTACCACGTATTACTTCTGGGTCGAGCTAGAGTAGAGAGGCAACCCTCTCTCCTCCACTTTTTTTCTTTTTTTTCAGATCTGTTCACCACACATAACACGAGCACCCGACACAAAACATCGGACACAAAACACCGCCCCCACAACATCCTCCAAAAAGCGTACAAGGAAATCCAAAACAAACAGCAAAAACGAACCAAGAACATCAATGAACGTCAGACTCAATGAGCTTCAAACGAAGAATCCCTACTAAGAAACCAACTCAACGAAATTTAGATTGATGAAATCAAACTCCCTGAACGTGCCGAGCACGCAACAGGGGCTTGCGACGAAGGTGTGTAACAATGGAAAAAACCCCCCTTGCGGGAGCAGCACTCATCCTCCTTCTTGGAGTGCTCACTCTGCTCTTCTTCGTCCACAACACCGCTGCAGACCCCACAGGAGCTTCCTTCACGTCAAATATTACCTCATCAGCGTCATCAACAGCGCCGTCAGGAAGAGCAGACCCGCGCGGAACCATCACCACCCTCGCTCTTGACGCAGTTCAGCAAGTCCAACAATGGAAAGCATACGTGGGGAACGTCACCGGCCGCTTCACCCTCGACGATGCACAAGGATACACCATCTACGACTGGGATTTCGGCAACACGACCGTGACGGGCGAAGTGTACGCTTCAAGAAATAACTCCGTTTCGTGGGCGTCAATTACCTGCGCGAACACAACCATTATCGGCCAGGAAGAATCGGCACTCAACATGACCAGTTCAGAGCCGACCAGCATCACAAACACGTTCAACGAAACAACCCACGAAAGCTTCTACGTTGGAGCAACGCTCATATCCAACAGCACCTGCCCCAGCACGTTCACTTACATCAACTCCACTCGTCAAAACGTGAGCGAAACAGCCGACTTTCAAGAAATCCTCCTCCAATCAGGATCGACACTCGTCTACGCCACCATCATTGAAGACGACCTGACCGGCTATCGCAACACGACAACGTACGACTTCCAAATGCTCGTCGGAGAAAGCGACATAGCAGCAGCGCACACCTATTATTTTTACGTCGAACTCGGAAGCTAAACACAAGAAAACAAAACCAGCCAACAAAAAACCAACGACCAAGGAAACACAAAGGAAAACATAAAGGAGCACAACAATGCAACCAAACCAAGCTAAACAACCAGGCACTGGAACTGTCGGGGCACGACTTGTCTTCGTAGCAGTGCTCGTTCTCCTCGCAAGCGCTCCTTTCCTCCTTAGCTTCACTGCCGGGCCAAACTACCGCAACGTGAGCGTCGACGCCATCGTCAACGTCACCCAATCCCTGCCCGAAGTGCTCAGCGTCCTCATCAACGACGGATCAGGAAACATCACCCTCAATGCAGGAACGACAACCCTCATCACTTGCAACGCAACCATCCGAGACTATAACGGAGGAGGCACCCTTGCCAACGTGACAGCCACATTTTATGACAACAACACAGCAAGCGAAGGCTCACCGGACGACAACAACAACCATTACTCGAACACATCGTGCACTCAAGTGAATGTTAACGGCTACTACGCGAACTACACCTGCACCTTTAACGTCTACTACTATGCTAACAACGCGACATGGGTGTGCAACGTTACCGCTACTGACACGTACGACTTCAACGGCTCTGATTCGGGTTCAAATTACAACACGACGGCGATTAACCCTGTCTTGGCGTTGAACGTGACCAGTCCTATTGACTACGGCGATCTCGCTGTCGGAGACACGTCAGGCGCGATCGAAGCAAATGTCACTAACTTCGGAAACAGAGATATTAATGTCACTGTCTACGGGTACGGTGCAACCCCCGGCGACGGCCTGGCTATGGTTTGTCAAGTAGGGAACATTACGATAGCAAATGAGCGCTACAGTCTTAACTCTGCAGACACGTGGGCGGCGATGACCCCCTTGGCAAGCACGCCGGCCTACATTGCCAACCTCACCCTGCCGCAGCAAACCAACGATACCCAGGCAGTCATAAACAGCACGTACTGGAGGCTTTATGTTCCGCCGAACCCGTTCGGGCAGTGCAACGGCACCGTCGTGTTCCAAGCAGAGGAGGCGAATCCGTAAAGAAAAGTACACATCCAAGAGAGCATGAGTGCTCAAACACTCGTAGCGTTCACATTCACAGTGGCCACAGCGTTTACAGTTACACACCGCGTAAAGACTACAGCGCGCCGGGAGATCTTCTTTGGAAGGTCTCCCGGTGGCTTTTTTCTCCCCTCCATTTTTCTGCGCTCTTGATGCAGGAACAAAAGCAGGAACGCAGAGGAGGGAAGCAGGCGTGCTCGTTTCTACCGTTTTCCCTGTCGCCGCGTGCCTCCTGCTTTCGTTTGGCTCACAACCCAATCAGCGAAGTCCTTGTTCGCGCTCACGAGAAAACTGACGATGCGCGGAACAGTGTACGGATGCAGTGCACCAATTTCTCGTTTCACCTGCTCAACGTTTTCCTTGCTCGTTTTTGCCAGCAAAACAAACTCGCTCTCCTGTGCAATCGTTCCTTCCCACTCGTACACACTCTTTATCGGGCCGAAAATATTGCCGCACGCCGCGAGTTTTTTCTCAACCAGGCGAGTGGCAATCTGTTCTGCGAGCTCCTTGGAAGGAAGTGGCGTGTAAACAAAGACAACAGCTCCCATACCGTCGCCACTGCGTACGTTCTATAAAAAAGCATTGGCTCTGCCCAGGCGTGGATGATGGTTTTTCTCGCTTCTCCCGCGCCCCTTTATTTTTTTCCACCTTATTTTTTTCTATATTGAAAATTTTAATACGTTCCTTTCTTTTTCCTTCTTTTTCTTCAAGGTATATTTGCTTTTTTTGTTGGGGGTATTAAAAAAATTATTAA
>RFJU01000040.1 GCA_003694805.1 Candidatus Woesearchaeota archaeon
ATATAAATCTTTCGTTTTTTGTGGGGCCTTCGTGACGAATACAATGAAATCCCAAAGAAAAAGCAGCGTACCCTCCAAATCACTGCAAATCATGTATACATTGCTCGATTACATCCCCTCAGAAGAGCGTTTTTTAGAAGAAGAGAACACCTCCAGCATCCAGCAATTCAAGACCGTGCAAGAAGTTAGGAAGATGCAGCCGCGTGCGCAGTTGACGGCCCTTCATCGTGGTCGCCCTTGCCACCGCCGCTGGCGTCCTCGCCCTCCAATGATGCTCTCCCTCGTGTTTCTTGAGCAGTCGCTGGCGGTGGCGATGTTTGCTCGGAGTCTTGTTCTGGATCGGTGAGCCGGTAGAGTGCTTGGAGCAGTTCTTCGCGATTTTTAGCTGGCCGCAGGGACGATGCCAGCGTTGCGTCGCCAAGGGCCGTTGCGACCCAGTTCGCGACGTGGTTTTCGCCACCTGCAAAGGCGTGAGCCCACGCCTCGTTGGTTGAGTGGAGCAGGGCTTCTTTGAGTTGGAGGAGGGATCTGAGCTTTCTCCCGTCGCTGCAAAGAAATGCGTGCTCTTCAGGCACTTCTTTTTCTAGAATGGAGACGTGCTTGAACTGGGCGATGAGCTCTTTGAGTTCCGCGACGCGCTTGTCGATGTCTTTTTCTTTGGTGTTGATGATGCCTTGGAGGTGTTTCAGCTCCTTTTTGTGGTTGTACCACTCCTCCTCTAGTTTTTTGAGGTCGGAAAGCTTTGCTTTAAGCGCCTTTTTGAGAAGCGGCGCGGTGAAGTGGTACGTTTTCCCTTGTTCTTTGAACGCGTGAAACTGTTTCATGCGGTTGAGAATGTCTTCTTTTACGACGTGGTCTGCGACGTCATGCAAAGCTTCTTTTTCCAGGGCTCGCTCGAACTCGTGGAAGAATCCCCTTGAGAGCGGCGATGAAGGAAAGCCGTCGTCCTTGGTTGGCGTGATCACGGCTCCTGACTCCTCGACAGATGCTAAGGCCTCTTCAAATTGGGCGAGTTCTTCTGCAGTGATGTGGGCTACATCATCATCAGTAGAAGCGGGCGTTGTGCGTGCGTGGCTTGCGTGCACCGCCGTCGTTCTTTCTGCTTGGCGCGTGCTTGCCGTTCTGAGTGGCGCTCTTGGTTTTGTGGGCATTCGAAAGTCATCAAGGTCAGGAAGTGCTGTTGGTGCAGCCTCCTGTTTCGTTCCTTGTTGGAGGGCAGCGCGACCTGCTGTGCCGTCCGGCTTGGGAGCCAGAGAATAAAGCTTTGCAGCTGAAGGGGGAAGCGCGCGCGTTCTGTCTTCACCCGCGGCGGGAGCGTTCCGATTGCTTGCAGCATCGCCTTTCCGGGCAGACGCGTCTGCAGCAGTGTTCTTTTTTGCTAAAAAGCGAGTTATGATGTGTAGCATCGTTCGCCAACCACCCGGTTCCTTCTCAGAAGCGGTCACTTATATAGTTTTCGTCGAGAAAGTGGAAAGTCTGCAGAAGAGTGTTGCTACGTTGCTAGGGGGTGTTCGCTTGGAACACGACAGTGCCGTTGCACGTTCCAAGAGAGAGGGGAGGATCCGTAGGGGTAATGCCGAGCTGAAAATAAAGAGAATCCTCTGATGTTGCCTGCGTTGTTTGTGGGGGGAGCGTGATTCCTGCATCTTGAAGGATTGCGGTAAGCAGTGTTTTTGCCGCGTAAGCCACTCCGGGAGTGGAGGCGTACCGCTCATCAGAAATAGTAATGTTTCCTGTGGAGCAGACCATGGCCAGGCCGTCGCCGGGGGTCGCGCCGTACCCGTAGACGGAAACGTTAATGGGAACGTTTCCCACGTTGGTGATGTTGACCGTTTGTTCTTGAGACGTTCCTCCTGCAGGGACGTTGCCGTAATCAATGAGGACGGGGGTGACATTGATCGCAAGAAGCGGATCAACGGTTGTTTGATTCGTTGTAGAGTTAGCAAGGCCTTGCAGGTCTTTGACAGAGGCGTTGCACTCCCACGTCCCATTAAGGGCGTAGTATTGGATGAAGAACGCGCACGTGTAGTTTGCGGAGTTCGCCGATGTTCCGTATTGTTGGCAGGAGGCGTTGGTGTAGTGGTACCTTGGGTGGTCGGGGTCGCTTGATGTGTTTTGCGTGTGGTACAATGTTGCATTGACTGTTGCGATGTCGCCAGGGCCGTCCTCGTCCGTGATGGTTGCGTTGCATTCCACCTGTTTCGTGCTGCCGGCATTGAGGATAATGTTTTGCGTGATCGCAACTATTCGTATGGAAGGATGATTGTAGGAAACAGTAATGTTTCTTATCTCGCTTGCTCCTTCATTACCTTCTTGGTCGGTGCAGTTCACGCTCCAATTGTGTTGTCCGTTGGTGAGGGTTGTAGTGAAGTATTGGTTGGTGTCTTTTGTTATGGTGGTGTTTGTCTTATTTATTGATCCGTCGATGATGAGCGAGCACCACTGAATCGGCGAGTGGTCGGTTACGTTGTAGGTGAACGTAATAGTGCTTGATGTTTTGTTTTCGGTGTTGTTGGGTGGCGATACGAGCTGGATGACGGGTGGTTGATTGTCAAAAATGGTGAGGTTAGTGAGGGAATCGGCAGTTGTTGCTGAAAAGATTGGCCCAGTAGGTGAGCACGAGGCAGAAACCGTCACTGATGATGAGCCCGTGTTTGTTCCTGTGACGGAGAACGTAGTGTTTACGGTTGTTCCTTGTGTGATAAAGCCAAGGTCATTGGTGGTGTTTTCTCCTGGAGTGATATTGAGAATAGACTCGTTGCCGAAGGTTATAGTCGCGTTGCAGGTCCCGTCAGCAAAAAGGACGGTTATGTTTGCTGTTATATTGAATGCTTCGGTGATGTTCCATGTTGTGTTATCTGAAGGAATAATGATGGTGACGTTCGGCTCTGGTGCCCGCGTCATGTTTACCGTCACGTTTATTTCTGTCGTGGAGAAAAGCGTTCCTGCGGTTTTTCCGTAGTGTGTATCATTCCATGAGAAGACGGTTATAGCGTCTCCGTCGTTGCCGTCAATAGTTCCGGAGTACGCTCCTGCCAGGGAAGGTACTGGCGGTGCATCGACAGAGGTGAGCGTCGAGCTCCCCGTCACTGTGTTGTTGATGAGGACAGGAATCCCGTTCGGCATGCCAGACCCTCCCTGGTCGAAGACGAATCCTTTAACGTTGTGCGGCGTTGGGGGCGGGGCTTGCGAGGGAGAAAAGGTGAGGATAAGAACTAGCAAGAAGGTTGCCGCTAGAACGGCCTTTTTTTTCTTTTTTGTAAAGGGCAGTGTCGGCTCGACTACGTGGCTCGTTTTTTGTTGTAGGATTGTTCTTCGTGTCATTCTTTTTCCCATTCTCTTATGGTTGGCGGCAGCGTCTCCTTTTCATTCTTCCCTTTTTTGATACGTGCTTTGGTGAGATGCATAAAGGCGGCTCCTGCAAGGAGTGCGCCTGCAGCGAGTAAGAAGAAGAGCATGGCTAGATTGCTGTTTGTGAGTGGAGCGAGGACGGTGCTCGCTGCCGTTACAGCCCCCGTGAGTATTGTTTGCTTGGATGGCTTGAGGGGAAGCGTGATTTGGATGGTTCCCGGCGTTGCTTGTATTCTTTTTTCTCCCTCTAAGTTTTTCGTCTTCGCATAGAGAACAAGTTCGTGTCCTGCTACATCATGCAGCACCGCTGCAAAGCTCGCGGGCGTTGGTGTTGTTCCTGTGTCAAAACGGTAGCGCTTGCCTGTTTGTGTGTCTGTTATGAAGACAGGCACTGGTTCGTTTATTGTTTCGTTTGTTGTTGGTGTGAGTGTGCCGATAATGGTTGTTGCTTGAGGAATCGCTACAATTGAGGGAGGTCTCGGTGCGGGCGGCGAGCCAGTAGTGAGTGCAAAGAGTGCTAGCTTGTCGCTCGTCGCTGAGAGGATGATGCCGTCGTCTGTTCGGCGCGTTTTTGTGTTGATTCTCTTCCATTGGTTGTCTTCAAGTTGGTAGAGTTGTAGATCGCCTTCGCGCTCATCCGTCGCTCCTGCTCTTTGGAGATCTTGAGTGGTGAGGTGGATAGTGAATGTTACCTCAGATATTTTGCTTACCGTTCCTTGAGGAACGAACCGGAAGTAAGAGATGACCGCTTCGTTTAGAGGCGGTGTTGATCGTGGTCTGCGTTCAAATGCACGGACACGAATAGTTTGCAGTGGTTGCTCTGCTGCAATTGTGATCGATGTTATGAGTCCGTCTCCTGGCTGGTAGGTGAGTGCTGCTACGCGCGTGTTTTGTTCGGTGTTTTCCTTGTCTTCCTCATTAGCGCTGGCGTTTGGTTGATTGCTTGCATTCTGCGTGGCATCTGAGTAGAGTTCTTTTGAGAAGAGCGCTGAGGAAGAGCCCGATCCACCTGCATTGTCGTTGGAAGGTGATGGGAATTGGAAGGTGAAGCCATCTATTTGCAGAGTGTATGTTGTTGTTGCCTGGCCGTCGTTCAGTTCGAGGATGAGCGAGGAGCCCCGCGGCGGGGGTTGTTGGCGGTTGTAGGTGAGCAGCCCTGTCGGCGTGACTGAAAATCCGGGAGGCGCTTGTTTTAGCGTGAAGCGTACTGGATCGTTATCGAGGTCTTTTGCCTCGAGTTGGTAGGCAAGAATGTTTCCTCGCGCTTTCAGAACTGCACGGGTTGGTATGATGAGTTCTGGGGGGTCGTTGACGTTTTGGACGGTGAGGTTGTATTGTTGCGTCGTAGTTTGGTTTCCATCAGAAACGTGGTAGACCACGTTGTGGGTGCCGACTTGTGTCGCGTTGGGTGTCCAGGTAATAAGACCTGTTTCGTTGTCGATGTGCATGCCTTCCGGGCGGGTTCCTAGTGCGTGGGTGAGCGTGTCGCCGTTCCAGTCAAAAACGTGTGGGCGGTACGTGTAGCGTTGGTCTTGCATGACTTCTGTCGGTGGTGTTGAGGTTATGATGGGAGGGTAGGGGCTGAGCGTCATGTTGAGGTAGAGGTCGACGCCGTGGAGGATGCCTTCTAGTTGGACTGTGGCGTTGGCCTCGTGCTCGGGGTTTTGTGCAGTGACAATGACGGTTGTTCCTTTCGGCCAGTTGAGTGCTGCGGAGTACCTGCCTGGCCGCCCTCTCCCGGGATTGGTGTGTATTGTTTGGCCTGTTTCCTTGTTGTGAATGGTGAGTGTCACGTAGGGAGGAACGGGGGTGATGCCGTCGAGTTCGTAGACGGTGCCGTCAACGCCTTGTGGTGTTGGGATGGCGTGTGCTCCTGTGTTGATGAGAAGGAAAACGAGAAGCGCTGCAAGGATGGCGTATGGGGGGGTGGGCAAAGGGAATGTTGCGGGGCGTGCACGTATCGTGGAAGGATGCGTGCTTGTGGTTTTGTTCGCTCCTTTTTTTGTTTTTTGCTTTGGTGTGTTCATCTTCTGTTCATCATCGTTCAGGACTTGACGGCTTTTTGGTTTCGTGTTCAAGTTTTGGGATCGAAAGTCCATGTTGCATTCTTGACGGCGTCGAGGACGTAGCCCCTTGCCGGGTCCATTGTGGTAAAGTCCGGGTTGTTTGCTGATGGCCACCAGCCCCAGGGGGTTGAGCCGACGTCGTAGTGAATGGTGACCTCGAACGTGTTCGTGTCTGAGTTGTACCGGTCTATTGCTTGGAGAGCATTTGCGGGGGTGGTGGTGAAGAGCGGGTCTTGGTAGTTTGTTGGGAGGGTTTGGTTGAGGATGGTGTGCCATCCCGCAAAGGTAATTCCTGAGTAGAGCGCGATTGTTTCGTTCTGGGTCGGCACCGTTCCGACGAAGGTGATATTGCAGCTCGTGTTCTTTTCAAGCCAGTAGCTGGTGTTTGTGTCGATGACGGTGAAGTTTTCGGAGCCTGCTGCTGGTACGAACTCGGTGCCATTCCAATCGGTTCGTTCATATCCTGACGAAGTGTAGCGCCACAGGGACAGGACGCAGTCAGGGGTTGTTCTGAGGATAAGGCCTTCTGTCGCGTTGCGAAGGCGCGTCGTCGATGGGGTGAGGGGAAAGCTGAGGAGTGAGAGATTTCCTGTGAGTGAAACAGTGTATTTGCCTACCGGAACTGGTGCGATTGCTTCGGCTGTTCCTCTGACCGCGGATACCCAGTAGTAGCGTTGTTGGATTTGCGATGCGTTCTGGTCGGTGTAGTTTGTGTCTGGGATGTTGCTTGCGTTGGGGTTTGGAGGTCTTCCTTGGGAGTAGTTGTTGGTGATGTACACGTTATACGTTACAGCGCCGGGAGGAGGTGTCCAGTTGAGTGTTGCTGCTGCATTGATATAGTCGATAGTGATGTTGGTTGGCGGGGTGAGGTGAAAGAATTGGTACGGCTGTGACGATCCTGTGTTGTTTGCTTCGTCCGTGCAATTGATTTGCCACGATGTTGTGCCGGAGGTGGTGAGGTTTCTTGTTGTCGTGGTGGGGATTCCTTCTTGAGCGGGTTCTTGGCTTCCGTTTTGTGTTCCGTTAATGAGAAGGACGCACGTTAGGTTTGTTGCGAGGTTGTCGCTTACTGTCCAGTTGAACGTGACTGGGCTTGATTGGTTCGAATTGTTTGCCGGTTCGTTGAGTTGGATTGTTGGAGGAGTAGTGTCGACGTTGACGGTGTAGTTCGCGGGGGAAAATGCTGCGTTGCCGAGGGAGTCGTTGCATTGGACATTCCAGAGGTAGGTGCCGTCTGCAATAGTGATGGTGAAGGTGTTGTTGGCGTTGTTGGTTGGTGACGTGTCGGTTTCGTTGGGGCTCCACGTGCCGGTGAAGTTCCCGTAGAGCGTGCACGTGTCAAGGACGTTGAGTTCGGAGGGTGTGTACGTGAAGGTGACCGTAGTGTTGCCAACGAAGGAATCGTTTGCGGGGGCTTGGAGGGTTGTGTTCGGCGGAGTCTGGTCGGGGCCGAGGGTTATGTAGGTGGCGTCGTCTGCGTTGTTGAAGTCAGGCCGGTATGCGAGAGTGACGATGGAGTAGTTCCCTTGCGGGAGTGAGAGGTTCGTGCCAAAGGAGATGGCGCTCAGGCCAGTGATGCCGTCCGTTTGGGTTCGGTTGTGTTGGTAGAGTTCTTGTTCTGCTGCAAGTGTTGTCGAGGGCTCATTTGCTACGAGGAATCGCACCATGATGTTGTCAGTGTAGTATTCGTACCCGCCCATGATTTGGAAACGGGTGAAGTTGGTGTTGGCAAAGGTCGGATCACTTCCCGAGACTGATTGGATGAGCGTTCCGTTTGTTTCTCTGATGGTGAAGTTCATGCTCTGCCCTATTTTGCGAAACGTCCAGTGGTGCCACGTGTTTGAAGGGAGGGTGATGCTTGTCGAGCTCGCTACGGTTGTTGCGCTAAACCCTGTGCGCTCTTCTATGTAGAGTGGCGTCGCGGTTCCGTAGGATTCGTAGCGGGGTCCGTACCCGTTTCCTGTGTCGGTGAGGATGCCGTAGCGGTTTGCGCTGCCGCCGTTCTCGTTGATGCGCTTGCTCAGGAAGGTTGTTTCGTAGTTGGTTATGTTGGCGGGGAGGGTTGCGTATCCGCCGCCGGGGTCGCTGTTGGTTGTTTTGAGTAGGACGCCGTTGCCGCTGTCGAGGGCAAAACGAAGGCCCGGGGTGGTGTGATCTTGCCATCCGTTGATGTCGCCGTCCTCGAAGTCGTCGTAGAAGAGGTATACGTTAGAGGGGTCTTCCGGGGGCGTGCCCGCGTTGGGGTTGCCGTAGTAGAGGAAGTAGTTGCTGTCAGAGCCGCTTGCGTTGATGCTTGCTTGGAGCTTAAAACGCAGAGTAGTTGTTGTTGTGTTGAATGGCGTTGTGTTGATGCGATCTAGCTCTGTGAGGGAGTGGTTGGTTTGGTTGTAGTAGACGATGCGGACGTCTGTGCCGTTGTCTTGCATTTTTGGTCCTGTCGTGTCAAGGGTGAGGTTGACAGTGTATCCTCGTGTGAGTTCTGAGGCTTCGTTGTTGGTGATGGTGATGCGCTTGCGGTAGGTGAAGTTCTCGTTCCACCAAGGGATTGTTGTTGTGGTTGTGTTGGTGTAAATGATTGCCGTGCTTGCATTGGTGGCGAGGGGGTTGCTGAACCGGTCTGTCGTGTTGATCGTTATTGGTATTGTTTGCCCTTGTTCGTACGCCTGGGTTGGTGTAGTGACGGTAAGGTTGATGAGTGTCGAGTCGAGGACGCTGAAATTTCTTGTTTCGCTGGTTGCGTAGTTGCTTGCGGTGTCGTAGCAATCGACGCGCCAGTTGTAGCTTCCGTCTGCGAAGGTGATGGTGAAGGTCTGGAGCGATCCTGGCTGGACGGTGGTGTCTGTTTGGTTGAGGGTGCCATTGATGTAAATGCTGCAGTTTTGAATCGTTCCTTGGTCGGATACGTTGTAGCGGAACGTTACTGTCGCTTTGCCGACGGTTGCGTTCTCGTCTGGGAAGAGGAGGGTGATGGTGGGCGCTCTCGTGTCATTGACCGTGATAAAATGCGTGACGGTAGCGGAGGTGTAGTTTTGCGTTTCTCGATACAGTGCTGTAATATTATACGTGCCTGGGAGCGCGTACGTCGTGATGTTCGTTAGCGGCGCTGTTCCGTTGTTTATGAGGGCACCGTCTTGGTAGAGTTCCAGCTCTCCTGTTGAGGGCGTTTGGAGTAAGGCAGTGATGTTGACGGTTTGGTCCTCGACAATGCTGATGTCGTCTTCTGTTCCGTTGAAGAGAAGTGATATGGCTGTTGTTGCTTTATTGACGGTATAGTTGTTCCAGGGTGTCGTGTTGCTTCGGCCGAGAGAGTCGTTGGCGTGCCAGCGGTACGCGTACGTCCCGGCAGCGATTGGGCCGTGCGTGAAGGTGTACTCACTCCCCGTGTGTGTTGTTACGGTTTCATTTTGGAAGGTGCCGGTGAAATTGTGTTCGAAGAGTACTGTGTCTACGAAAGGTTCGTTGATAGTTATGTTGAACGTGTATTGCTGGCTTGGCGAGTAGGTCGCGGGCGTAGCAGGGTTTGTTGCTTGTGCGCCGAAGATTGGTGGTGCCGTGTCTACTTTTGCGGTGTAGTTGGCTGGTGCAAAGCCAGATCTTCTTGAGCGATCCATGCACAGAACGTTCCAGAGGTAAGGCCCGTCTTGGAGCATCTTGGTGAACGTGTTAGGCGCCGCGTTCGTTGGCGCCGTGTCGGTTTCGTTGGGACCCCACGCGCCGGTGAAGTCTGCGTAGAGCGTACAATTAGCCAGGTTTGTATCTTGGGGCGTGTAGTTAAATACGACAGTTGAGGTGGTGATGAAGGTGTCGTTGAGAGGTGTGTTGAGCGCGATGGAAGGGTTGGTGAGGTCGATGGTGAGGTTTCTTGTTTCCGAGTCTCCCTTCGCGTTTGTGAGGTTGTCGTAGCACGTGATGTTCCATTGATGGTCTCCTTCTGCGATTGCTGTTATGGTGAAGTTGTTCATGGCGTGGTTGGTTACGTTCGTGTCTGTTTGGTTGAGTTGGCCGTCAAGGAAGATGGAGCAGTTCGCGATGCCTGTTGCGTCGTCTGGTGTGTAATTGAAAAGAACCGTATCTACGCTGAAGTACGCTGGGCTTGGGGGGTAGTAGAGGGTTACGAGGGGAGGGTCTGACTCGCTCAGTACTTCAACCGTTAGGTTATAGGTGGGTGAGCTTCCTACAAACCCGTTCTGATCGGTGCAGTTCACGCTCCAATTGTGCTGGCCGTTGGCAACGAAGGCGTTAAAGGTTTGGTTGATTCCTTCAGTTATGGTTGTATCCGCAGGTCCTGATTGGGCTCCGTCAATGATGAGTATACAGCTCGCAACGCCGGTCATGACGTCTGTTGTGTTGTAGGTGAAAACGATGTTGTTGGTTGTGTTTTCCTTCGTGTTGTTGAGCGGTGATTTGAGCTGAACCGCAGGGGGTGTCGTGTCGAGGCGGAACGTAAAATTCGTGGTTGCAAATCCTGCGTTGCCTTCTGCATCGATGCATTGAACGTTCCACTCGTACGCCCCGTCCGCAATAGTAGTGGTGAAGGTGTTGTTGGCGTTGTTGGTTGGTGACGTGTCGGTTTCGTTGGGGCCCCACGCGCCGGTGAAGTTCCCGTAGAGCGTGCAGTTTTGCAATGCGTCATGGTCGGAGGGGTAGTAGATGAAGGTTGGCGTGCTGGTGAGAACCCAGGTATCGTTGTCGGGTTCGAGGAGGGTTATGCTTGGAGGGGTAGTGTCTTGGACGGTGAGGAAGGCTTGTGTGGTGTTCGTGTTGTCTGCGCCGTCTTTTGCGAAGAGGGTGAGGGTGTAGATTCCCTTAACAGTGAGGTTTGCCGGGGTGAAGAGTGTGCTGTTGGTTGTGTACGTCCCTAGGAGGGTGCCGTTGGGGTAGGTGACATTGAGGTATGCTTCAGCCAGTGTTGGATCGGTCGCGGTCCAGTTGACTTCAACGTTTTCAATTCCTAGTTCTGAGGGGTTTGGCGTTATGCTGGTGATGTTGACGAAGGGCGAGGTGTTGTCAACAATGAGGAAGGACGTGTTCGCCGCGCTGAAAAAGAGGTAGGTTGCGGCGGTTGTGATGTTGTATGTTCCTTCTGCGAGTGGGGTCGTGTAGTTGTATGTGTAGGTTCCTTGCTCGTTTGTCTTTGCGGGCCTTTGTTCTTCTGAGCCCGATGTGGTGGAGGGCGGCGTTGCGACGTAGCGCTTTACGGTGAATGTTCCTTCGCCTCCGATTGCCAAATAGGTTGCTGATTCTGTGGTGTGGCCGCGCTCCCCGTCTGACTCGTCCTCTTCTTCAACATGGAGCCCGATGCTTGCCGTGCTGATGCCGCAAGTCGGGGACCATCCTCCGTCGATTCCGTCTCTCCGGTCAAGGTCCGCTACTGCAAGAGGTGTATGCGTGAAGGCTTGGGTGAAAGTGAAGAACCAGCAGCTGGGCGCATTATCGATTCCTAAGATGGTGTCTGATGTTCCTGCCGCTTCGAAGGGAGTTCCGGAGAGATTTCCGGTCGTTCGTTCCCAGACGATGATGCCGAGTTCTTCAGGTTCGTGGCCTTCCGCGTTGGGGCAAAATGAGGCTCCTTGGTCGCAGTACTGGCCCATTTCTAGCGCGACTTGGACGCTAGTCGTTCCTGGTGCGTTGATGTGATTGTCAACCCAGAGGGGGTCTTGGTAGCTCATGACTTGTCCAATGACGGCCGGTGCTGAGGGGTAGGTGTGGAAGAACGAGAGGGTGTCGTACGTTGTTGGTGTGGATGTGCTGCTCCCGAGGACTTGGGATTCTTGGAACCTGTGTGCTTCAAGCAGGGTTGTACCGTCCATGGTTTCAAGCCGTCCTGCTTCTATGATAAAGACGCTCACGTTTCGCGGAGAAAAAACACGGTCTCCCGGATTTTGCAGTTTGAGTTGGAAGCTATTGCTCGTAACGTTTGCTATTCTCACTGAAACTTCTTGTGTGGGGGCGGCGACTTCTTCGACTTGTGCGACAATGACGGGGTTGTGGTAGGTTGCATTGAGCGTCACGTCTTGCCAAGTGCCTGTGGCATTGATGATGCGCTTTGTTTCGAGTGGGAGGTAGACGCGGTGAGGAGTCGAAGGGGGCGCGCCCGCGTTGGGGTTGCCATAGTAGAGGGAGTAGTTGCTGTCAGAAGCGCTGGGGGAGATGTTTGCTTGGAGGCGGAAGAGAATGACGGTGGCCGTCGTGTTGAAGGGTGTTGTGTTGATTCTGTCTAGTTCAATATTTTCGCTGCCGTTCCAGTAGACAACTCGCAGGTCAGAGCCGTTGGCTAGTAGTTTGCCCGCCGCGGTGAGGCTTTGCGTGTTGACGGTGACGTTGACGGTTGTCCCTTCTTGGAGGGGGTTGGAGGCGTCGTTGTTGGTGATGTTGATGGGTGTCCGGTATTTATAGGTGACGCGCCACCAGGCGGGTATGATGTTGCGAAGGCCGAGGGTTGTTTCGTTCTCGTCTGTTGGGTTGAGGGGGGATTCGTTGAGCGTTATTGCCAACTCGTTGTTCCCTATGTTTTGGTTGTCGCTCATGAAGAGCGAGCCGTTAATGGTTATGCGTGTTCCTGGCTTAACAACGGTGTCAGAGAGTTCTTGGGTGAGAATGAGGCTTCGGTTGTCGGCGTATAGTGTTCTGTTTGAGCTGGAAAAGAAGGAGTTGCCGAACGTGTCGGTTGCTTTGCAGTTCCACGTGAAGAAGCCGACGGGCATGTCAACGGTGAAGGACGCTGTTGCTTGGGTGCCAGAAACGCTGGTGGTTTGGTTTTCTTCCCAAGAGCCGCTGGTGTTGAGGTAAAGGGAGATGTTGGTGAGGCCGTAGTCGTCCGTTGCTGAACAGTTGTAGGTGACAGTGAGGCTTGAGCTGACGTAGTCGTCTGGGGGCGTGAGCAAGGTTACGATGATGTCTTGGTCTTGGGCGGTGAAGGTCTTATTTTGAGCAGTGAATCCTGTGTTGTTTTGGTTGTCTTCGCAAAGGACGTTCCACGTGTACGTCCCGGGGAGGAAGGAGTTGTTGAAGGTGTAGTTTTGCCCTTGGGTGATGTTGTAGAGGGTGGTGTTGAGGGTGAAGTTCCCTGTTGCGTTGTGGTACAGAGAACAGGAGGGGAGGACGCCCGCGACATTGTCCATTGCTGAGAAGGTGAGGCCGGGGGTGAGGTTGGTTGTTGACGCATCCGGCGGGGTGTGAAGGGTGACAGAGGGAGGGGAGAAGTCGACGGTGGTGAAGTTGTACGTGCCGCTGGTGTTGCAGTTCCCAGCAGCGTCACAGCTCGTCACATTGTAATAATAGAGGACGAGGGGTGTGAGGCCTGTGAGGGTGATGACGTGGTCGGTGACGAAGCTCGTGCTGGAGGAGGTGTTGCCAAGGGAAGGAGTCGTGCCGTAATGAACGGTAGAGTTCGCAGGCTCGTCCGTCGTCCACGTCACGTCCGCGGTTGTTTCTTCCGGTGTTGCGTTCACATTGGTAATGGTAGGCGGTGTCGTATCCGGCTCGCTCGTGGTGGTGAAGTTGTACGTGCCGCTGGTGTTGCAGTTCCCAGCAGCGTCACAGCTCGTCACATTGTAATAATAGAGTGTGTTGGGTTGGAGGCCTGAGAGGGGGACGCCGTGTGCGGTGACAAGGGCAGAATCGGTTGTTGTATTGCCAAGGGAGGTGGTCGTGCCGTAATGAACGGTAGAGTTCGCAGGCTCGTCCGTCGTCCAGGTGATGAAGGCGGTCGTGTCGGTGATGCTGGTGGCGTTCACGCTGCTGATGGTTGGCGGTTTGGTGTCTATTGTGAGTGTTCTGTTCTGGTCGCCCCAGTCTGTTGCGCCGTCGAGGTCTTGGCAGACGATGTTCCATTGGTACGTGCCGTCATTGAGGGTTGTGGTGATGTTGGTTTCGGTGTTGTTCGTCGCGGTGGTTGTTTCGTTGGGGCCCCACGCGCCGGAGAAGTTCCCGTAGAGCGTGCAGGTAAAGGAGGTGGTGTCATTGTCGGTGGGGGTGAAGTTGAAGTCGACGGTGGCGGTGTTGAGGAGGGTGTCGTTGAGAGGCGTGTTGAGGGTTGTTGTTGGCGGTGTGTTGATGGCGTCGAGTGCTTGGATGTACCACCACGTCCTGTTCCCTGTTGTTCTCAGCGCCGCGCTGGCGCTGGATGTTCTTCTGAGGTAGACGGTGATGTTGTCGCCCGCTGAGAGGTTGAGGAGGCAGCTGGCAAAGTTTGCGCCTTCAAAGCTGTCAGGCGTTCCTTGGTCTCCTCTGTTGTAGCCTTGCGACCAGCAGACCGTTTGGTCCGCGCCGTTGACGCGAAGATTCCCTCCGATCTCAATTCTTTGTGTTACGCCAGGGTCTCCTAGCTGCCTGTTATTATAGACGTTGTAGGCGACGCGGTAGAGACCTGACTTTTCTATGCGGATGGTGCTCGCACTGGTCTTGTTAAAGAACGCGTCTTCTCGTTGTGTTGTATCCCATGTGATGTCGGTCCCGACGGTGGTGTCAAGGCTCTGGCCGCCCGCTGATTCTCGAACCATAACTACTTTTTGGTCTTGGTCGGGTATGCGCTCGATGTGGAGCCATGATCGGTCCGGGGTTGTGACTGCGTTGACAGAGGATGCTGAAGCGCGTCCGCCTCGAATTTTTATGGTTGCGCCTGCGCCGAGCTCAACGAGGGCGTCTGCGGTGACAACGCCGTTTTGGGTGCTGTCAGTGCCTCGAAGGTTGACGTGCGAGTAGCCGACGGGTGCGAGGGTGTCGTTAATGAGTACTGCACCGTACGCGGCGTATCTCGTCGTTGTCGCGTGTTCGGTGGCGATGCCGTACGTGATGCGGTAAAGGCCGGGCTGGGTGACGGTGACGTTGTTCGCGTCCGGCGTGAACTGGAAAGGCGAGTCTGCTCGATCTTGCGTGTCCCACGTGAGGATGGTTCCTGCTACTTGGTCCATGTCCTGCCCTCCGCCTGCGTCGTGGGCAAGGAAGACGTCGGCATCTTTGACGAGTTGGAGGTGGAGCCATGTCCTGTTCCCCACCGTGCTTTCTGCGGTGGTGGTGCTGGAGGTGCGCAGCACGTTGAGTTTGAGCGTGCTTCCTGTGCCGAGTTCGACAAGGCAGTCCGAGGTGATAACGCCATCTTGCACTGACGTGCTGCCGCGCGTATATGTTGACCCCCAGCATTGAGGCTGGAGGGTTCCGTTAACGTAGATTCGGGCATTGTCTTCGATGCGTCCCGACCCTGCTTGTCTCACGGCAACGCCGTAGCTGACGCGGTACACGCCGGGCGTGTTGATGGTAATCGTGCTCGTTCCAAGCGTGTGGTTGAATGCCGGGTCAATGCGGTCTTGCGTGTCCCAGGTAATGTCGGTTCCTGATGTTTGGTCGGCGGTTGACTGGCCTCCAGCGGCGTCTCGGAGCTGGAGGATGCCCGTTGCGCTGGCGTAGTTCTTTGCGTATTGAACGTCGTTTCCAAACGTGAATCTGAGCACGTGAACGCCTCTTGTTTTGACGGTTGATACTTCCTTTCCCGTTTCGTTGCAGGAGTAGTGAGGAATGATGACTTTGCCGTTGCTCCAGGTGTAGTTCCTTATCGTGTCGCCGCAGGTTACTTGAAGAAAGGAGAGGTCGATGCCGACGGGGTCGAGCTGGCCTGGCTGGTGCTGCACCCAGGTGGTTCCGTTTGACGCTTCTATGGTGAGGGTTGCATCTCCAATGGTGGTGAAGCGCACGGTCCAGTTCCCCCCTACGGTAGGGTAGCTTTGGACGTTGATGATGGTGAGATTTGTCTCTGCAAATGCAGGGTCAGTTGCGTTAAAAGAAATGGTGTACGGCATTCCCGGCGTTATGTCTTTGACGTAGCGCCACGTTCCCGAGCAGGTTTGAGCAGTGAAGTTCCACTCAGTGCATTTCCACAGCTGGGTTCCTGTAGCGTTCTGTTCGATGGTGCCGTTGGTAAAGTTGATATGGGTCGGGTCGATGGCGAAGGCGTGAAGAGCGCTCCTTCCCTTGATTCGAGGTTTTTTTGTGAGGTCTTCTGCTCCGAGAAGAATGCGTTGGGGGAGGATGACGCCGTTGAGGGTGATGCGTTGGGTTCGGGAGAGGGGCCTAGGTATGCTGATGTCGTACACTCCTTTAAGCGCTGTGAGGTTTTTCGGTGTTGTCGTTACGAAGGTTTCAGTGCTCCTTTCTGCCCCTCGTGCGTGTTCGCGTGTTTGCATATTTGTTCGTGCAGGTATGTTCGTTTGTTCGCGTTGCGCAAGCGGCGTTGCTGGGCGGATGAATAGTGTTGGCGGTTCGGTCTCGACACGCGCCCTCTGTTCGCCTTGCTGCTTATTTGTTGGCGTGTTCTGTTTTGGAACGCCGTTGCTGACGAGAAGAAGTGTCGGTTCCCCGTCTGCAGCGCTTTGTCTGGGCGGGGGCGTTGTTGTTTTTTGTTCTGCCGTGGGAGCGTTTGGCTGATGTGTTGTTGAATGATTCGTTTCTGGTTGATTGTGGTGTGTTTGATTGTTTGTTTGGTTGCTCGGTGTTGGAAGGTGTGTATTGTTGTTACTTTGTTGTTCTTGTTGCGTTTGGTTTAGCGGCGCTTTTCGTGGTGTTTTTCGTGGTGTTTTGTTGTTTGTGGGGTCGGTGTTGTTTGCTGACGATGCAGTGATGGTTTTCGTTGCGAGGGTTTCTCTGGTTTGGGCGTTGAGGAGATAGAAGGTGTGCTTGCCCGGGTTTGTCGGGATGAACGTGAGGGGGAGGGTTGCCTGGTTGCTGTCTGGCCGGAAGCGAAGGAGGGTTGTGGGGGTTTGGACTTCTATGAGTAGATTGGTCGTGTCTATTGTGCCTGTTGCGGCGGGCATTGCTGTTGTAGTGTTTGCAGGCGCCCTTTGGACGGCTGGCACGAGATTGATGGTGATGTTTTGCCCGACCAGCACAGTTTTTGGTGTTATGTGGAGTTCGAGTTCCCCGTTACTGCTCTGCGCCGTCGGGGCGAGGAAGGTCGCGGCTAGGATGATGGCTGCTATGATGAGTGCTGCTGCGATGTGAAGGTAGAGCGGCGTGAAGAGAGGGAGGTGTGCAGCGAAATTGCCTTGCCTGTTGTCTTTGTTCTTGTCGTCGGTGCTGTTCATGGTTTCCTCCCTCGAACGCCTCGTTTCGTTTTTGTGCCGGAATGGTGTTTTGTGCTCGCGGGAATGCTGTGTCGAACGGGAGAATCGTGTTTGGGTGCGCGCGCTTCTTCTGCTGCCACTGCGTTGATGAACTCTTGCATCATGAGTTCTACTTTAGAAGAAACTTTCATCGCGTTTGCTTTGCAGATGCGTTTGAAGGCGAGAAAGGTGTCGCCGTCAATAGTCATGGTGACTTTCTGTTTTCCCATGCTGTCGTCTCTGGCTTTCTTTTGGTTTTTCAGGCCTTCAAACCTCAAAAAACCAACAAAACCATATTTTTATGTATTTATATGGTTTTCGGTTTTGTGACGGGTTGCCAAAACAAGCAAAAAAGGCGCAAGAGCTTCGCTAGGGAATCTCTGTGTAGAACACAACCCTGTCGTCAGTGCCGGTGTAGTTCCGCAAGGAAGCAGGAACGCGTATTTCGTAGTCAAAGATGCCGCCGAAGCCCGGCTTGTCCTCATTGACCTGCGTTATGAAGACGATGTCCTGCGTGCCGTTGTAAGAAGCGCCGCCGTCGCTCGTGTCCCATAAGATTCCTGTTTGGAAGTCGGAAGAGTTTGTTGAATTCGCGACGGGGACGGTGGTGATGAGACGGTCAAACACTGTCATGTCTTTCGTTGCTACAGGGCTGCCCGCAACGGTGTAGGTGTTCTCCACCGAGTCGGTCAGGCCCGTGCTGCCAAAGTGCACATCGATGTCGGTGAAGTCGTCGTCGACCGTGTTGTTGTCAACGTCGAGACCAATCGCCTGGAAGCTGGTAAAGTTTAGGACGCTGTCAATGTCCGCTACGATGATATTGGAGGATGTTGCGTTCGTGACATTCCAGGTGAAGAGGTTCTCGATGTTTCTGTCGTGGACGACGAGCTTGTCGTCTGTTTGACCGCCGAAGAAGTTCCAAAAGCCTACAACGAGGGTGTTGCTTGCTTTGTTGTTGGTTTCGTCACCTTCTGCAATGGTATTGTCCGGGTCAACGACGAGATAGATGGTGTTCAGGCCGAGCTGGGCAATGAAGGTGTCGTTGATGGTGACATTGCCTCCCGCGGTGATGTTGAAGGTGTGGTTTTGCCCGATAGGCGTTCCTCCGGCGTCAGGGTCTCCCCGGTAGAATCTTGCAAGAACGTTGGTGAAGTTCGTCCCGCCAATGTTCCATATGGTGCCAAACACAGTGACTGACGAGTTCTCAACAGCAGAGGTGGTGTTGAACGTGACGCTTGAGCCGTTCACCATCAAGTCTTTGTCAATAACCGAGAACTGCCACGTGGCGGAGGTGTTGGCGTTCCCTGCTTGGTCCGCGCACGTGACGTTCCACGTGTGAAGACCGCTGGCGAGGTCGTAAATAGTCGTGTTGGCGGGCTGGCCCGACTGTGCTTGAATGCCTGTTTGGTTGACCTGGCCATCAAGGGTGAGGTTACACACGAGCTGGCTTGCATGATCGTCGGTTGCGGTCCAGTTAAAGAAGACGTCCGTCGTAGTGAGCGTGGAGTCGTTAAGAGGGTAGTGAAGGTCTACCGTTGGGGAACTTCCATCGAAGTAGAGCGTTTGACTGTCTTGGTACGTGCTCCCGATGTAGTAGAAGAGTTCTGGCTGGTTGAAGATGCGGCAACTGAACGCCTCACTGCCCGAGTAGGCAGAGCCATCAATGGTGAGGGTGGCAAGGCCCTGAGCGTCTGTCGTGGCACTGCCTAGTGATGCGGTGCTATTGTAAAAGTAAACAGGGTAGTTTGCGAGCGGTTCTTGCGTGTCTTCATCAGTAACGTTACAGACGAGGTCGATGGTTGCTTGTGGAACGTCTCCTATGGGGGCGTGCCAGGAAATGGTACTCGTCCCGGTGAGGTTGAACTCAAGGTAGGGGAGGTCGTTATTCGTGTTGTTGCTGAGGTCCTGCGCAGTGATTTTTGCTACGTGCGTACCTACGAGCCATGAGAAGTTCGTGGCGAAGGTGTAGTTCGTCCAGTTGTTCGTGTACGGCGGGGGGATGGTGTCGTTCTCAATGGCGGGGGTGGTAGCGTTGAAGAAGACGGTCGCGTTCTGGATGGTCTCATCCCAACGTGCGTAGATGGTCGTGTTCCCTCCTCGCTTAAATTGGGTTTGGGTGAGGTTGTACTCGAGTGCCTGTGGAGGGGTAATGTCTGATCCAGGGGGGAGGGTGTTGAGTTGTTCCGAAGCTTGAGTCGGGGGCGTGACGTTGTAGTACAGGGGTGCAGAGTCGGTAATGTTACAAACGATTGTTTCAAGCCCTGTTGAGTTGTCCGTGAAATTCAAGCTCGCCCATCCTGAGCTGTTGGTTGCGGCCGTGCCGAGCTCTCCTGTGCTGTTGTAAAAGCTCACCAGCATGCCCGTAACGGGAGCTTGGCTGGCGTTGTCAAGAACGCGGCAGCTCATAGTCGTCGTGTTCCCTTGAATGATGCTGCTCGGGTCGAGGTTGCTTTCTGAAATGTAAGCGTACCCCCACACCTCGATGGAGCCCAAGGGTGTCTGGTTCGTATTCCCGCTCGTGTCGTTGCCGTAAATAATCCAGCTCTGAAGGCCGAGTTGGGCATCGGCGGGGTATTGTACCGTAAAGTTCGACCAGCTCTGCGTTCCTGAAAGCTTCATTGGTGCAGAGAGCGAGTCGTTCGTGAGCGTTCCTGTGTCCTCCGTTGCGAGCCTGGCGTAATCGAGTGCGTAGTTGTCATGCCAGAGGGCGTAGAAGGTTACGTTCTCGAGCTTGTGAATCACCGTTGCCGACTGGCCGACGTTGTCCGCGTAGGGAACGCCGAATTCTTTTGTTGTCAGGTTTTGTTTGAGTTCGTTTTGCGCTGAAACGTTGTCGTATGATGCCAAGTCGCTGGTGATGTTACACGTAATTTCTTCAACGCCCGGGGAGGTGTCGTTGTAGGCGTAGACGGCCCAGCCGGTTGCGTTGGTTGTGTTCGTTCCTAAGAACGCAGTGGCGTTGTAGAACGAGACGAGGTAGTTTTGTGCAGGTTGTCCTCCTTCATCGACAACTTGGCATCCGATGATGACTGTTGATGAAATATTGGCCGGGTTGGGATTGAGGAAGGAGTCGTTAAGGCTGAGCTGGCGGTACACGTCGAAGAAGAGGTATTGCAGTGAGTTGTTGATATTGCTGACGAGGTCGTAGGCGTAGAGCTTCACTGCGTGGCGGCCCTTGAGCCATGAGCTGTTAGTTATGATAGTGTGATTGGTCCAGTTGTTCGTGTAGGGTGGATTGACGGTGTAGTTTTCTAGTGAAGGCGTGGTCGTGTTGTACTCGGCAATTGCTGTGAGGATTTCTTCATCCCAGAGTGCGTAGACGGTTGTGTTTTGTCCTCTGATAATGCTCGTCTTCGTGATGTTGTAGATGGAGTTCACCAGTCCGGGCGGGTCCGTCTCGTAGCCTACGAGGCGGAAGGTGGAGAAGTCTTCTTCACCAAAGTCACTTCCTTGCACGGAGAAGTGGACGGGGTAGAAACCCAGCCCTTGGTCGGTCATGTTGATGATGTAGTCGAAAGCAACCGTACTGAGTGGCTGGACGACGCCGCCGTTTGACGTGTTCCATGTCACGTTTCCGCCGGTGTAGGCGCCGCCGGTGTAGTCCACCTCGCCTATGCGGTAGAAGATGTTATTTTGCTCGTCAATGGGCCACGTGCTGTTCAAGCCGGCGTGGGTGACGTTGCTTTCGTTGATGGTCCAATTGTCGCTGTTGGAGAGCGTGTTCACGTAGAACTCAACACGATAGGTGTGGTTCGTGTAAAGGATGAAGGTGTCGTTCAGGCCGGTATCGTGAAGAACCGATGTGTCTGTTTTCTGATTGGTAGCGTTGGTAACATCGTAGATTTTAATAACGTTCATGTCCAGATTGACTCTGGAGGGGAGGATGTTGAACTCTGCAGTTGCGTTGAGTGGTGTCCCGTTGTTGGTGACGATGACATTGCCATGCACGTCTTTGAATGCGGCATAGACCCTGTAGAGGCCGTCTTCTCTCGTGAGCGTGTTGAAGGCGCCGTTGGCAAGCCAGATGTCTGCAAGGTTGAGGATGTTGTAGTCTTGAACGGTCCTCACGGTTCCATTCGCTGCGTCGTCAACAATGACTTCTTCTGTTATCCAGCCTTCTGAGCTGTTGAATTGCACTTCTAGGAAGAGGACGCCTCTGAAGGGATACGCGAGCGTGTTGCGGATGCGCGAGATTGCCTGTTCCTCTTCGCCAAATGATGTTTTCGGCCGTCCACCCCATGCCGAGGACGCTTCGGGGACGCTGAACGTGTAATCCGTTCCGCTCTCTTCAGTGAAGAAGAGGAAGAGGATTGGCTTGTCCGAAGTGATGTTCACCGTTGCATCGAGGGGAGGATTGAAGGTGTAGGGCGTTCCTGCTGTTGCAATAGTGGTGAGGAGAACGCCGTTCTGGTACACTGCAGTATTGTCAAAGAGCGGCCAGACCGCGGCCATTTGTTGGCCGATAGATCCTCCTGTTGCATGGACGTAGAAGCGCGTTCCGACCATGTGACCTTGGTCTGCTTCTGGCACGTAGTCTCCAGAGTCACCTTGGCGGTTTGCGTTGCTCAGGTATTTGTCATCAACAAGGACAGGGTTGTCGGCAACAATTTTGAGGACGTGGTCGTTGGTGGTGAGGACTTGGTAATGGCTACTCAGTGGCGGGATCGAGATGGCGTTGATGGTGTCAGTTCCGTCTGTGACGTCGATGATGTCGGCCGTGACGTAGGCATTGTTAGGGTTGTAGATGCGCAGACCGTTATTGTTGTTGCTAATGCCCCAGATTACCGTGTCGCGCTTGGTTCCGTTTTGGCCGACCCACCAGCGCTGCGCGTCTCTGCTTGTTGGCGTGTCTGCTTTTCCTGCAACGATGAAGCCGGGCTTGGAGAGCGTGACGCTGTAGGTTTCGTTGGCCCCTGTTGTGCTGTCCTTGAAGAGTTCGCCTTGGTTGAGTGTGCCGTTGTGGAGTAAGGTGTCATCGCTAGTCCTGCGTACTTCGTAGGCCGTGTTGTTTTCAAGAGCGACAATCCAGAGGGCGCCTATGTTGGATTGGCCGGAAGAGGTGTAGCTCCAGACGCGAAAGTCGGTGCCTGAGCTGTTCATGCGCTTTGGCATGACGGTTGTCCACGCGTTCGGGTTGCTTCCTTCCAGGACGCCGACGAAGACGGAGAGAGGCTTGCTTGAGGTGATCGTGTAGGTGTTGTCCGTGCCGGGGAGGTTGAAGTTCTGGTAGGTTTGGTCTTTGTTGAGTGTTCCGCTTGCGCTGACGCCGCCGGTAATGGTATAGGTGGTGTTGTCGTAGTACGGGATAAGGATGAGATCTCCGCCATTGCCATTGACAGTATTGCCGTCCATTCGGGTGTAGTACGTGAACGGTTCTATGTTTTGCGGCGGGTTGGTTGCGTTCTCGTTTCCGTAGTAGAGGTAATAGTTCGCGCCGGTACCGGTGAACGCTGCAGGCGTTTTGAACCACACTTGGGTTGTTGTTGTGTTGAAGTCGAGGACGACGCGGTCGAGTTCGACTGATTGGTTGTTTGTGGCGTTAAGCCAAACGACGCGAAGGTCCGAGCCGTCAGCGCGTACTTTATGTGCTGAGAGCAGGCTTTGCGTGTCGATCTCGATCATGACGGTGAAGTTGGGCTCTATTTGTCCTGTGTAGGATGAGGTAAGGTTGAAGGGTGTTCGGTATTGGTAGGATTCATTCCACCAGGGTTGCTGGTAGCCGGTCAGGTTGACTTGTTCGTTTTGGGAGTAGTTTGCCTGTTCCGTATCGACGCGTATGTCTGCTTGGGTGGTGACGAGGAAGGTCTTCGGGGATGATGTTGTGTTGTCTGACGTGTTGTCTTCGACGGTGATGGTGTAGTTGTAGTAGAGCAGTTGCCACGTGTCGTTGAAGGTGTAGGTGTAGAGGCCGGAGTTTTCTTGCATTGTGTCGGTGACGCTGGTCCCGTTCGGGTATGTTATCGTTATGGTTACGTTGGCAATGCCGTCGGCGTCACTCACATTGGCGGTGATGGTGACAGGGATTCCTATGCCTGCTGGGTTGGGGCTTGCTGTTATGTTGTTGAAGCTTGTTGCTTGGCGGATGGTGATGTTTTGCGTTCCTGACCCTGCATCGTAGTACTTGGAGGGTTGGCTCGTGACGGAAGCATTGAAGAGGTGTGCTCCAAAACTTGCCGTTTCGGGTATGGTGTAGTAAAGGTAGGCGACCCCGTTCGCGTCTGTTGTGTTGCTTCCTATGAGGAGGTTGTCTGTTTCGTCGCGGAAAGCAACGGTTCTGCTGCCTTGAGGTGTGCCGTTGTCAAGGAGGACGGTCGCGTTGAGGAGGATTGTTTGGTTGCGTTCGGGGTTTGTGTCGTTCGCTTGGAGGGTGACATTCATGCCTGCCCAGACTTCAAGGATGATGGCGTCAATTTCTCCTTCGACGTTGGTTGAGTTGGCGGTGAGGTTGATTTGCTGGGTGCCGAGGGTTGATGTTGTGTTAGGAGTGAAGGTTGCGTTGTTCCAGAGCCGTTCCCCTGAGGTAAGAACGGGGTCTGTTGTTGTTAGGCTCCCTGCCGTGACTTGCCAGCCTTGTGGAAGGTGCCAGGTGAGCTCCGCGTTGAGGGCGTCGGCGCCGTTGGTGTTGTTGGCAAATCCTGAGAAGTCGTACGGAATGGTTCTCGTTACTTTGGTGTAGTTTGAAGTAATGTTGACTGCGATGAGGCCGGGGGCGCTGACTTGGAGGGTGAGTGGTTGTTGGTTGGTCCAAAGCTTTGTTTCAAGGCCTGGGTTGGTGTACGTGACGTTGACGCTGATGGTGTACACGCCGATTGGTGTTGAGTCGTTGGTGGTGATGTTGAATTGCGGGAACCAGCTTCCCTGAACGGCGCTGTCTCTGCTCTCCTCGCCCAGTGTTGAGGCGGTTGGCTCGTTGGTGACGAGGTGGCGGACAATGATGTCATCGGTGTAGTATTCGTACCCTCCGTGGATGACGAAGCGGTCAAAGCCGCTCGTGACGGTCAGGTCGCTTGCTTCAAGGCTGTCAAGGTAGCCTCCTGTGCTGTTGAAGACGGTTATGTTATGTGTGCTTCCTAGTTTGCGGTGCCGTATGTGGTACCACGTGTTGAGGTTGAAGTACGTGGTTGAGGTGCTCGCGATGTCTCCTGCGCTGCTTCCCGCGTTTCGCTCTTCTATGGCGAATGTCCCGCTCGGATTGACATCCGTGATGCGAAAGCCGTACCCGCTGAATGCGCTATTGGAAATGGCGTAGCGGGATTGAGCGCCGCCGTTCTCGTTTGGTCTGTTGAAGTTGAAGGTTACTTCGAAGTCGTCAATGGTCGAAGGGAACGTTCTGTATCCTCCGTTTGGGTCGTTGCTGGCTGTTTTGAGGATGACATTATCCCCGCCGGTCGTTGTGTGCTGGACGACGCCGCTCGAGTAGTTTTGCCATCCGTTGATGTCGCCGTCCTCGAAGTCGTCGTAGAAGAAGTAGACGTTGCTGTAGTTTTCCGGGCCTGGACCTACGCTGGGGTTGCCGTAGTAGACGTAGTAGTGTTGGTCTGAAGAGGTTGCGGGGATGTCTTCTTGGAGTTTAAACCAGAACGTGCTCGTGGCTGAGTTGCACGCGGTGCTGAGGTGGCGGTCGAGCTCTTTGAGTTCGCCTGATGTGGTGTTTTTCCATACAATGCGTACGTCGTCGCAGTCGAGCTGGACTTTTCCTGCTGAGTAGAGCGTTGCCGTGTCGATGGTGACGTTGACACTGTAGCCTGCTTGGAGGGTGCTTGCCTCGTTGTTGGTGAGATTTATTTTGGTGCGGTATTGCCAGGTGTTGTTAAACCACGGGTCTTCTTGGCTTGAGCCTTCGAGGGAGGTGAGGTTGCAGTAGGGGAGGGTTGTGTTGAGGCAGGTGCAGGTGATGCCTGGGGCTTGTGGGCAGTTGATGGAAACGTTGAGGTCTGTGAGGTTTTTGCTCCAGAGGTTGACCATGCCGAACTCGTAAATGGCTGAGTCGTTCTTGTTCACTTTGCCAGGGTTGATGGTGGCTGAGAACTCGTCGGTGAGGCGGTGGAGCTTGAAGGTGAAGTTCGAGCTGGTCTTGTCTTGAAAGTTCGTTCCGGAGAAGGTGGTTTCCCAGAGCATGTTGTACGTGCCGGTCGCGGCGTCGAAAGGTATGTAATACCCGTTGGACGCGTTGTTCCATTGCTTCGTGCACGTCGCGCCTGGAGCAAGGTCGCCGCAGTTTTTTTCGCTGTCAGGGCCCCACCCTGCAGGTGTTTGGTCGGGGTTGAGAATGCGCAGGTAGATGGATGTGTTAAGGGCGGTGGCGTTTTCGTTGCGTGCGGTGACGTTCACCCAGTCTAAGATGTCTTCCACTTCAAACTCGTTGATGGCGTGTTCGTAGAGGTTTTCGTGGGTGATGTTTTCTATCGTGAGGTTGGGCGAGAGTATGCTAAAGTTGTACGTTGCCATGAAGTATTCGCTGGTTGAAATGTTGAGGAGGTTGCCGTCGGGGTCGTAGAGCCGCGCCGCGACTCGATACGTTCCTGAGGGGTTGAGGGCTGTGTCCCACGCGCCCCCGTCGGCCCAGGTTTGGTTGAGGTAGAGGATGCTTCCGGGAGTGAACGTTCGCTCGTTGCTCGTTGCCAGGTCGTCAACAACGGGGAGGCCTGAGCGCTGCCACGACCCTCCCGTGTAGTACTCTGTTTGCATGACGAGATATCCTTTGAAGGAGTACGCCCCAACGTTTTTGAGGGTTGATTCGGACGGCCTCGCCTCGACTCCTCCTTCTGTTTGCAGAGGCGGCGTGGTCGGGATTTTTCGGTAGAGCGCTTGGCCGAGCGCGTTCTTCTCGTCGTTGGTGGCTGCTTCTTGGTACGCTACCCACACGGGCTTGTCGCATCGGATGGTGTCCCCAGCCCCGCTCGTTCTTGCTGAGAAAAGGATTTTGTAGGGGCTCTTGCCCGTTCCTGTTCGCGAGGCGGTTGCTTGGTCTACGAGGTTGCCATTGGTGTCGTACAGGGTGCACGTCGTCTCGTTCGGCGCTGAGATGGTGATGTAGTCGTACCCGTGGGGGATGGCGTACGTGTTTGCAAGGTAGAGGTCGGGGAGGAAGGTGGTTGCTTCTCCGCCGTTCCCATCTGCTATTTGGACGGCCCAGACGGGTTTGTCTGCTTCAACGTAGTAGGCTGGCCCTTGGCCGTAGTTATCACCGACGTCAAAATGCTTTCCGGACCCTTGGTTGAGGGTGAAGGTGTAGGTGGTGCCGTTGCTGAGGTAGACGTTGACGTTTGTGTTGTCTTGGGCTGCCGCGACTTGAAAGTCTGTTCCGGGTACGCCGTAGAGCCTTCTTCCCGGGGGTGGGAGGACGTACGCGTCGTAAATGGACGTTCCGCTCTGTGCTCGGTGGGTGATGATTACGGGTGCGGTGGCGTTGATGTAGCCGCCGTTGCTATTGCTCGCGGAGAGCGAGTTGAGGTCTCGTTCAACGTCGGCGGTGGTTCCTTGCGGGACGTTGACGCACGAGCTGATGAGGGTGAGGGAGGTTCCATCGCCGTTGTAGAAGCAGACGGTGCTGTCATTGTACGGGCTGTAGATGCTCCACCGGTCGGTTCCTCTGCTTGATGAGACGGCGAACTCCTGCGCGGCGAAAAGGAGGGGCGCTGCGGCGTCGGTCGCGTCTGCGTCTCCTGCGGCGAAGAACGCGCTGTTTGCTGATATGGGCCCTCTCGCTGGCGTGGTGAAGCTTCCTGTTTTGGACTCGTCAAGTGTGAGGCTGGCTGCGTTGTGGGTGATGGTGTTGTTGTCTGCAAAGCTGACGACGTCGAGGTTGCCGAGGGGTGTTTGGTTGGAAACAACAAAGAAGAGCGATTGGTTGGTGGTGAAGTTGAACGTTGCTGACTCGCTGGAGGCATCGATCGCTGCGGGGTAGTTGTAGTAGAGGTAGATGGTTTTGTTCTCATTCGCGGAGAGGTTTGTTTTGACGAAGAAGAGGGTTTGGTTGGTGCCGCACGCGTAGGCGGGGACGTCGAGCCGGTAGTACGGGATCTCTGTTTGGTTTGCATCGGTGAACCGAACGTCTGCGCAGTCGCCTCTTAGCTTGTTTTGTGCTTGCAGGGCTTGCGTGTCGAGGGTTATGCTGACGTGGAATTCGCCAAGGTTCGTCCCTGACTGTTCCGTGAGGTTGATGCTTTTCCTGTAGGCATAGTTTTGGTTCCACCACGTGCTATTGTCTTCTTTTCCTACGAGGTAGACAACTTCGTTTGGCCCATACCCATCTTGAAGGGTCACGACTGACATGGCCGCGTCGGCTCCGACGAAGAAGGTGGTGTTTGCCGTGCTTGTTTGTGTGGAGACGTCCGTGGCGGATACGAGAAAGGTGTGGTCTCCGTACGTCCAGGTGTCATTGAAAACGTACCAGTACGTGTTCCCTCCTGCGTAGGTCGGGGTGACGCTCAGGGTTGTCCCGTCTGGCTTGGTGATGTTGAACGTCACGCTGGCAATGCCTGTTTCGTCGGTCACGTCGGCGCTGAGGTTGGTGGTATACCCGAAGCCAACGGGGTCTGGCGTGGCGGTGAGGTTTTCTATAATTGGTGCAGAGTCGTCAATGACTTTCCATGACGTGTGGTTTTTCGCGGTGTCATTCGTGTCTGGAGAGGGGAGGCTCTCTGACCATGCGAAGAAGGTGCCAAAGTCGTAGAGGCTGGTGTTGTGGGGGATGATGAAACCAGTGGCTCCTGTGTCGTTGTCGTTGGTGTAGAGGAGTTCTTCTTCCGAGTCCGTTGCGACGCTCGGGGCTGGCCAGGCGAGTTTGCGGTGTTGTTTTGGGTTCCAGAGATTTTGTTCTTCATCTCCCGTGTCATATTCTGCGTAGGCGTACACCGGTGCCGAGCAGTTCAGGAATGACCCTGCTGGGATGTCAGGTCCTGCACCGTCGCCGAAGAGGATTTGGTTCGGCCTTGGCCTCGCGTTTGACCCGCCTGTGCCGCTGAAGAGAAGCGTCCCCGTACTTGAGTAGATAGTGCAGGACGTGTCCGGCTGGGTTGCTGCGATGGCGACGTAGCTGCTGTCGTGGGAGAAGACGTACTCCTTGGCGAGTTCGCTTTCGGGGAGGAAGGTTACTGATTCCGTTCCGTCCCCGTCTGCTATTTGCTTGACGCCAATGGGTTTGTTGGATACGACGTGTGCAGCGGGTGCTGATCCTTGCGTGCCGTGGCCCCCGCTGATGTGCTCATCTCCTGCGTCGAGGCTGACCGTGGTCGGCGTTGCCGTGTCGCTCCAGTAAATCGTCGCGGTAGTGCCGTTTTCCAGGGCGGCAATTTCAATTGAGCCGGAGGGGACGCCCCACCAGTCCGTCGTTGCTGGATAGAAGGGGAAGGCGTCATCTCCCTGTCCTGACTCGACGTGAAAGACGAGGACGGGTGCTGATGCGCTGATGAGCACGGCGACGTTGTTGGGCGTGTCGGTGGTGGTTGAGACAACGTTGCCCTTGGTTATATTGTGGCTTTCCAGGAGGGTTCCCCAGTTGGTTCCGTAAAAGATTTGGACTGACGTATCGTTGAACGGGGCGAGGATGTGAAACGTGTTCACGTTTGAACCCGAACTTCGGTCAATACGGTAGACGAAGGTGGTGCCTGCGAAGCTGATAGGCACGAGGGCATCTCCTTCCCCGTCGTGTGTTGGCTGGACTGGCTTGTCGGTTGTTATGGCTCCTGCTTGGGTGAGTTGCGTGTTCGAGATGAGGCCGACATCGCCTTTGTTGAGGGAGAGGCTGGTCGTGCCTGCCTGAACGGACGTTCCGTTGTAGAAGGGCGTGACGCTGACGGTGGATGTGGTCGCGGCGAAGCTGTCAACGACATAGTAGATGGACTGTTTCGTGCTGTAGCTAAAGGTTTCGTTCATTAAACTCTGAGATGTCGTGGCTGAAGGGTTGCCGTAGTAGAGGAAGAGGTAAGACGTCGTGCTCGCGTTCAAGGCGCTTGCTTTCACCCAAATGGTGGTTGCGGAGGTGTTGCACGTGTACGTGGGGTTTTCTTCGATGTAGAAGTCCAGGAGGTTTCCAGAGGAGTCAACGGCGCGAAGGTCGGAGCAGTCCGAGTTGAGTTTTCCTGAGCTGATAAGCGCTTGAGTGTCTATGGTGACGTTGACTTGGTATTCGGTAAGGTTATTGCCTGAGTTTTCTTGGATGGTCACGGGAGTGCGGTAGGTCCAGTTTTCATTCCACCAGTCGAACTCGTAGGTTGCCTTGATCACTTTGGTGTGAACGGTTGCGTTGACGACGTCTCCTCCTTGGTTGGTAAGGTTGATGGTGATGTTGACGATTTTTCCCTTGGTGAATTCTGTTCCGTTCGTGTCAATGGAGAGCGTGACGAAAAGACTGACGTTGAAGGGGGTGATTGCGCTTGAGCCGAGATTGCCGAGTGAGTCGGTGCAGTTGACTTGCCAGGTGTGGTTGCCGTTGGTCAGGCCTGGCACGGTATAATTTGTTGGTGTTCCGGTGGTGCTGTTGATGTTTGCTTGTTGAACGGCTCCGTCAACGATGAGGTCGCAGAGCGCCCATGCTTGAGCGTCGTTGGCGGTCCAGTTGAAATTGACTGTGCTGCTGTAGACGACTTCTTGGCTGGAAGGGTAGTGTTGCGTGATGGTCGGTCCGTCGTTGTCGACGGTGAGGTTGCTGGTGTTTGTGGCTTCTTTGTTCGCGAAGGTAACGTTTACCGTGACGGCATAGGTGCCGCTCGTCGTTGGGGAGGAGAAGGTATAATTGTAGTTTCCTTGCCCGTCGGTTTGGAAGAGACTTTCTACTGTTTCCTGTGTGAAGGAGGGTGTTTCGTTGGTGAGGTTGACCACTACCGACCAGATGGCTACGTCATCGTAAATGACTTCGCCACCGATTGCGGTGTCGTCGTCGTTGAAGTAGTGGATTGCGTCAACGGGGGCGTACCCGCCGTTGTCCGTGTTCCAGTCGCTTCCGATGGGAATGGCAAAGACGCGCCACTGGTTTGTTGAGGTTGAGTGGTAGCGCTCGATGTCTTCTGTCCAGTCTCCGCAGGAGCCGCCGCTCCACTGGCAACCTGCCATGATGTAATTAAGCTCGGTTGTTCCGGTGTTGTCGCTGCTGTTGTCAAGGCCGATGCCTTCGATTTCTCCTTCTGAGGGGATGTACATGCGCACCGTCATGGTGGTGTTCTCTGTGAGGGAGATCGGGGTGATGTCTTCGCGTTTCCACGTGTTGCCGAAGATGTGAAATGACCTTGACCCTTCCGCGTAAATGGAGGTGTTGTATTGCCAGTTGCTAGGCTCGATGTCTTGTGCTCCTGCAACGCCTTGGTAGCTGGTGAACGTCGTGCTTTCTTCAAAGCCGTTGTGATGGAGGCGGAGGACTGGGTAGCCAGGGTCTTGTTTGGTTCCGTGGTTTGTGGTGTCAAAGTAGAGGTAGTACGTACGGGTTGCCGTGTTTGTGCCGTTGGCCACCCAGATGATGTCCGCATAGGCGTTGGTTGTTTCGTTGTAGGTGTTTTTCGGCTCGAATTGGGATGGCACCTCTCCAAGGATTGTTTGGCCGGAGTACTCGATTACGCGTACTGAGTTGTTATCAAAGCTTCCTGTAATGCCTTTTTTTGCGAGTTCTTCGGTGAAGTTTACTGTTTGGATGACGGGGTAGTCATTAATGTTTGCACTGGAGAAATCGATTGTGATTTTGATGCGGTAGTTCCATGAGTAATTCCACCACGGGTCCGCGTGGACGTTTTGAGCGATGAGGTTGCTCTCGTTGAGGGGGACGCCGTCGATCGTGATGGTTAGCGTTGCGTTGGTTGCGTTTGAGCCGTCGGTAAGCGATGCTTTACCAGTAACGGTTACGTTGTCGCCTCCGAAGGTTATGCTTGGCGTGAGGGTTTCCGTTATGCTTAGATTCCGCGTGTCAAGGGTGAACGTCCCGTTCTCGCTGGCAAAAGAGAGCGAGTTGTTATCTGCTGCGGCGCACGTCCAGAGGTACGTTCCGTCAGTAAGGGAGGTTACTGTGAATGATGCGTTCGCTGAGGTGTCATTTGTTCCAGGAAAGGTTTGTGTCTGGCTGGGTTGGAGTGTTCCTGAAGTGTTGAGGTAGAGCGTGATGTTCACGATGTCATTGTTGTCGGTTGCGGAGCAGTTAAGCGTAAACGGCTCTTGTTCGATGAAGGCAGAATTGGAAGGGGCGTCGAGCGACACAATGGGAGGGAAGTCTTCTTCCTTCCAGGTGAAATTGACTGAGGTGATTGCTATGGCTTGCCTCGCTGGCGAGGTGTAGTTGGCGACGAAGAGGAAGCTTCTTCCAGGCGTGAAGGAAGGATAGGATGTTGAGTTTATCTCGACGCCTTGTTGGGCGGCGTGGTAGGTGGCTCCTCCATCAACACTTACCCAGAGGGTTATGTTGTTTTGTGCATCGGTGTTGTTCGTTGTCCATTCTGGCGTGATTGCCGAGATGTAGTTGGTTGTGTTGATGCGTGTTGATATGACGCGGCCTGTTTTTGGTCCGAGGCTGCTGAGCGTCACGTTGTCAAAGCGTGCGTCGCTCATTCCCCACGAGTAGAGAGCGATTGATCCCGCTGCGTGGGCCGTGTCCGTGGCGTTGAGGACAAGGGTGCCGTCGAGGTAAACTTCGATGGTGTTTCCTTCTGCAATAACGGTGACGGTATGCCAAGCGTT
Organism: Candidatus Woesearchaeota archaeon; assembly: GCA_003694805.1. NCBI lineage: Archaea > Nanobdellati > Candidatus Woesearchaeota > Candidatus Woesearchaeota archaeon. The sequence continues at coordinate 31,169 of RFJU01000040.1, forward strand.
TTGTGTGAGGCCGCCATCTGTGAGCGTGTCAGAATCGAGTACGGTAACTGAGTCGTTTACTACTTTTTCGAGGCGTCGGTAGTTGCTCGTTCCTTCGAAGCGGACTCGGTAGTAGTTTGTCTGGTTAACGTAGCGGAACATGAGGCCCATGCCGTCGTTGTCGCCGGCGTAGAGCTTGGCGGTGAGGTTGAAGTTGGTTACGTTGATGCCTTGCGCGTATTGGTATGTTCCTTTCGCGATGGTGTCCCTGTTCCCGACGGCGTCGTAGGCATTTCCTGTTTCTGCAAAGTATCCTCCTGTCAGGACCCAGAGGGGTGTGTTATCCGCTACGCCTTCATTCACTTCCACCCACGTGACAGGCGAGCCGTCAGTGGTGCTCCCGTCAGCGAAGGTTTCATTGAAGAGAAGCGTTATCGTTCCGGAAAACGTCAGCGATCCTGGTGTGAATGTCACGTTCGTGCTCGAGGCTATGCTGGAATTGTCAGGGTATGCGTCGTAGTAGCTTTTGTTCATGTCAACGGTGAAAGAAGACGTATTTGATGCGAGGTTGCCTGCAGTGTCGTTGGCGTACACGGTGAGGGTGTAGCTCCCTTCCGCTTCAACGTCTTCGAAGACGAAGCCGTCCGTGCAGGCGGTGCAGAGTGTTTTGTTTGTTCCGCCATTAACGCTGTACCAAGCATTGACCGTTTCGGAGAAGCTTGCGTTGATGGTCGGTGTTGAATCTTTTACAAGTCCTTGGGGAGTGTGGATGGTAATGACGGGAAAGGTCGTATCGACGATGAAGGTGTAGTTGTTCGTGGCGAAGCTGCTGTTGCTTTCGTTGTTGACTGCGAAGCAGTTCCAGATGTAAACGCCTTCTGTTAGGTTGGTGAGCGTGAACGTTGCGGAGACATTGGTATCAGACGAGCCGGAAAATGTTTGTGTCTGGTTTGCCTGCCACGAGCCGGTGATGTTGTGGTAGAGGGTGATGTTGATAATGTCCTGACCCGCGAGGCTTTCAGCTGAGCAGTTGAACGTCACGCTCCCTCCTTGTTGGCTTGACGCGTTGGGAGGCGTGTTGAGAGTGACGAGGGGAACTTTGGCGTTGTAGTAGATTTCTTCTCCTAAAGAAAGCGTTGGCTCCTTGGACGCTGCTTCCCTGAGGATGATGTTGCTAAACCAGCCGTCGGGAACATCGGGCGGGGGGCCGTTGTCGTCGGCGTCTTCGTCGCTTCCAAAGGTGAGGTACGAGTAGCTCCCCGTCACCATGTCTGCACTGACGTTGATGACGTAATGCGTCCAGTTTGGGCTTGTGTAGTTGTGGTATGTTTGGAAGCCGAAAACTTGCGTTCCGTAGAGCTGAAAGAATCGGTTGCTTGAGAGTGAGGCGGTCTGCGTTTCTAGGCCGATGCCGTTGATTTCTTGTTCTTCGCTTCCGTTGTAGCGATTGCGAAAGTCCAGTTCGAGGATGGTGCTGGTCGTGACGGTGTAAGGGTAGTTGAGCGCTTTCCAGCTGTTTCCGTAGAGGTGGAGGGTCCTGTCTGTGAGGTTGTTCGACGTTGAGTCGACGTCTTGAGCGGTGCCGCCGTAGCTGGAGAGGGTGTAGGCGGAGAGGTTGAGAATGACGCTGGCGTTCTCTGGCGGATTGCTTGCTGAGGGGTTGCCATAGTAGATGAAGTAGCTATAGTTCTCTGCTGTGAGTGGTGTTTGTGTACGAAACCACACTCTTGTTGCGGTCGTGTTTGGGTCGATAATTTCCCTGTTGATTTCGTTCCAAGTTGCGCTGGAGTCGTTGTACCAGAGGACGCGCAGGTCGTCAAGGTCTGCTCTTGCTTTTCCTTGCGACACGAGCGCTTGCGTGTTGAGGACGAGCTTGACCGGGTATCCTTGACTGAGCCCTTCTGTTGCGATGTTGCTTATGTTGATTTGGCGGCGGTAGGTGTAGTCGTTGTTCCACCAAGGGAGGGATTCTCCAAAGGCAGGGTCTTGGGGCGTGATTGTTATGGTGTACGTTTCTCCTGGGGTGAGGCTTCGTTGTTTTTCCCAGGTTGACTCGCACGTTGCGGTTTGGAAGTTCCACGCGGTGCATTTGTAGAGAGCGTTTCCTTTGGCGGTCCTGGTGAGTGTTGCGGTGGTGTACGTGAGTTGTGAGGGGTCAAGTGCGAGAAGGTTCGTGAGGCGTTCGCCTTTCGCGAAGACGACGTGCTGGTCTTCGTCAAGGTAGAGCTTTGCCTGAGGGTTGTGTTCGAGGGATGCGAACGTGAGTGTCTGGAATGCCCCCTTCGTGGGAAGAATTTCGAGATCGTAGCGCTCTCCTGGAGTGAGTTGTGTGGGGGAGATGGTGTGCCCGGCTTTTTTGTAGCGCATCTGGAGGGGTTCTGGCTCGAAGCTGGCGAGGGGCGGCGTGGCACGAGTGGGTTGCGTGGGCAGTGTTGGCTTCCTTGGCGTTTTCTGGAATGGCTGGGTTGGTTGGTTGCTGTTGCTTGGCTGGGGTGTTGATGGTTGTTGTGGTGTTCTGTGCGGCTGGGTTGTTTCCAGAGCAGGGTTGTTGCGCGTCTCTTTGGCGGACGTTTCTTTGGCGGTTTTGGCAGGGTTTGGGAGGACGGTTATGTTTGTTTGTTCAAGGAGGTGGTTTCCGAGACGGAGTTCGAGTTCGTAGAGAGCGGGCTCTTCGGGGTAGAGGGTGATTGGTTCGTTGAGGTCGCCGAGGTAGCGCTGATAGGTGTTGTTTGTCTTCAGAATCAGCGTTGCTTGTGGCGGGGCTCTCGCTACGGTTATGGTAATGGGGTTTCCCGTGGTGGTCGCGAGCGGTTCGACGAGGAGGTGAGCGTTGGCGTGTTGAGTTTGGCCGTTCGCTTGGGTGCTTTGGCTTGAGCTGTTTGTGCGGAGCTGTGTTGCGTTTGTGACGGTGAAGGTGTGGCGTTCGAGTTCGCGTCCTGAGCTGTCTTCTATGATGAGTTGGTACGCGCCTGGTTCGGGAGGGTTGAAGAGTGTTGTTGTGTTGGGGCTTCCCGTGTAGCGAAGGACGTTCTCGCCGTGGATGATTTTAATACGGGTTGTAGAGGGGAGGTCGTGGAGGTTTACCCGGACAAGTTCTCCTTGGGTGAAGACGGTTTTTTCGAGGCGTGTAAAGCTCGCTGCGGGGGGGATGAAGAAGAGCGGGCTTGCGATGAGGGCGATGATGATGAGGGGGAGTATTTTGGTGGTGATGTTCTTGAAGACGAGTGTCTTGAATAGGCGCGAGTGGTTGGTAGTGGGGGTTAACGTGGCGCGTGGGGTTTGTGTTGGTTTGGTTGCTTGATGCCTTGATGGAGGTTTCTTCGTGGCAGTGCGTTCTCGGCGCTTCTTTGTTTTCTCCCTAGTCGTGCTCCTTGCCGCTGTTTTTTTGCGTGGAGGACGTATTGAAGAGGAGCTTCCTCGTCTTGTAGATTTTACGTGCTGTGCGCTCATGGTTTCTTTATTGTCGTGGTTTTCTTTATTGTTCTCCGCGACGTGTTTTCATGGTGCTTCATGGTGTTTTTCATGTTTGAGTTTTTTTTCATTGATTTTTCATTGATGTTGTATTTCTTCGTGTTGTAATTCTTGTTAATCTCTTACTGCCAGGTAATCGTTGCGTGGCGTTGGGCGAGTACGGGTATGATTTCTGAGAGGAAGGTGTAGTAGTTCTCATATCCTGCGAGGAGGAGGGGGTGCTTGTATTCCGCATATTGTTTGATGAGTGTTTGTTGCCAAGAGGTTTTGGTGTGAAATTGCAGTGTTTTTCCAAGAATTTTTGATGGTGTGCTGGCTGCGTCCTCAAGTCGTGGGAGAATGACGATAATGCGGTCTTTGTGAAGCAGGGCGGTAAGGATTGGTGTTGGCGTGTGGAGTTTGTTAAGTTCTTCTCTCAGAAGGGCGGCTTCTGTTTTTTTCTTAGAAGGCAGTGTTTGGAGGCGTTCGATGGCATTTCTAGCGAGAAGGTTGCGGGAGAGCGGGTTTTGGAGGTTGATGGAGCAGAGATGGGCTCTTCCCACGACAGCCCAGCGAACCACGCCTTGTTCTCGAAGAGAATGTATTGTTTTGTTAATGTGGGGGTATGCTTTGTTGAGGTTCTTCGAGATTTGGTGGATGCTGTATGCTTTGACGAGGTCTTGTGCGAAGAGCCCGACGAGCTCTTGCTCCAGTCGTTGCTTTGCCACTGTGAAAAACCCTCACCAGGTATACGTTATCACTGTCATTATTATACTTTTTTTATATAATAATATTTAAACATTTGTA
>RFJU01000041.1 GCA_003694805.1 Candidatus Woesearchaeota archaeon
CCCAGAACATTTAAAAGCGAAGAGAAACTCCTTCACCACATTCCGCTATTCGAAGGAAAGTAAAAAAGAAAAAAAAACACACGCTCCAAGAAAGACAACGCGCGCCTAGCAAGAAAAACATAAAGGAACCATACCATGCTCTCTGCAAAAACCATTAAAGAACACCTCGATAAGGGTTGGCTTCAAGCCATCGTCACCTTCGAAGTCGTCGGCTTCCCGAAAAAACACGTAGAAGAAGCAATCGCGACATACGTGAAAGAAGTAAAAACCAACAAGGGCATCAAAGTTGTCGATGAAGAGTTTGGGACCGCAGAAGAACAAGACAGCGGGCTTTTCAGCATCTTTTACGAAGGAGAATTCCTCATCAGCTCACTGGAAAACCTCAACTGGATTTGCATCAACTACACCCCCGCCAGCATTGAAATTCTCGAGCCAGGATCCTTCAAGCTTGAACCACGTGAACTCACCAACTGGTACAACGACCTCCTCTCCAAACTCCACGAAATCGGCCTGAAAATGAAGGAACTGACCGGCATGAACAAGCTCCTCACCGCGAACATGAACAAACTCATCCAAAACAGCATCCTCACCGCGGTTGATGCCGGCGCGTCAAACGAAGACGACATCGCCGCCAAGGTCGGCATCAACAAAGAACAACTCCGCCCGTTCCTCAAAAAACTGATTGAAGCCGCCAAGGTCAAAAAGAGCGGCACGACCTACGCCAGAACGCCCAAGCAGCCTCCCCGTCAAAAAAAGTAGAAAAAAACGGAGAGAAAACAAAGTTCCAAATTTCTCGAAAAGAAAACACTCAAGCGTTCAAATACGACAACGCATCCCTACGCAAGACTTCATGAACCCGCTCCACGGGCTGCGCACCATCGACAGGCACAACACGCCTCGGGTCCTTCCTCGCCACATACAAAAAACCCTCCCGTACCCGTCGATGAAACGCTTCTTCTGCCACGTCAAATTTTGACGGAGCCTCATCGCCTTCCCGCAACCCCTGCGAACGCTTGTAGACACGCTCGAGCGCGACATTAACAGGGACGTCTAACCAGTACGTTCTCCCCGGATGACAACCAAGCCATTGATAACACGCCTCAAGCGCATTTGAACGAGGAAAGTTAGACTTCAAACCAAACCCCTGATACGCAACCGTCGAATCATGATACCGATCACTTATCACCACCTTCCCTTCCAGCAGAGCAGGCAGAATCCCGCGGCGAACATGCTGCGCTCTATCTGCCATGAATAATAACGTCTCAGCGACTGTGTCAATACTTCCCTGCTCGCTGTGCAAAACAAGCTGCCGAATCTTCTTGCCAAGAACGCCCCAGCCAGGCTCCCTCGTGAGGAAGACATTAAAACCCTCGTTCTCCAACGACGCTGCAAGCAGCTTTGCTTGCGTCGACTTCCCGCACCCCTCAATACCTTCCAGCGTGATGAATCGATGAAAAAACCTGCGTCCCTTGTCAACATCAGAATAAATACTGCAAAACAAATCCATTCGAACTCCGAACTCCGAACAAGAATAAAAACCTTTCCCACATCCACCAAAAACCCTCCTCCAACAAACAACACCTATCTTCCACAGCAGAACGCTCGCCACACCA
>RFJU01000042.1 GCA_003694805.1 Candidatus Woesearchaeota archaeon
ACGTTTGCGAAATCTACAAGTTCGTTTCCCCGTACTTATCGTAATCTCTTATAATTTTCACTTCACCACTTTCGTCACGGCATTATCACTACGTATTTACTAGTGTTTTTACGCGTTACTACGTACTTTCGCGCACCTCGGGGACACTCCGTTTGGTTATCACGTGTTACACGACAGGTTATGAGCCCAACGTGCGGTACAGTCAACCCTGACAGCCGTTCACTTTGCGCCTGCTGTAACAGTGTTTTCTAACGTTCCTCGAGGTTGCTCGATTCGCTTCGTCGCGAGACTCATTTTCTTTGGGTTTTCACGATCACGTTGTGATTCAATTACGACCGGAAAGTTTCCAGTGTGCAAGTCACACTTCCCAAACGACGGACGTTCATCTTACATTTCTACGTGCGCTACGCAATCACACTTCAATCCCTACGTTTTCACGGTCTTGGATTCTCCACGACCTACTATCGCCTAAAGAGTCAATTCCTACGTCAATCCACGTTCGAGGAAAGACGGTCCGGATTCTCGGATTCCTTGGACTTACCCAAAGGGATTTCTTGAACATCGTAACCATCACTTTTCTCTCGAATCCGTCAAGCTCACTCTTTTTGGTCTGATCAACCATTCAAGGGCTTCTTTGTTTTCATCACCATCTTCCTTGCTCTTCGTTATCTACACGATAACTGTTCGCTTTCGGCTCGAAGACCTATCGGTTAGCTACTGACTCTCTTCGACCTTTCCCTTCCTTCGCTGTACTACTGTCGGATTCCTACCAGGTCGCGCCTGTTTCCTTTTCGACGTACTACCTTGTTTCCTTCCGTTCGGTCTCTCTCTCTCTTGGTTCCCGTGTCGACTCCGTCCTACGTTGACCATGTCTCTCTCGACCGACGTTTCGTTCAACTTGACTCGCGCCGCTCCCGTCGCTTCCAACGCTGGGTACACCCGTGCCACGCGTGATGCGTTGCAGAACGAGGGTCTTGTCAAGTTCCGTGATTCCTTCGTCAAGAAGCTTTCGAAGGTTCCTCTCTCGTGCTCCATGCAAGTTGCTTCGTTCAAACCTTCCGAGATGAACGAAAAGTCCAACTTCTTCTACACGATTGCGCAGTTCGCTCAGTCGGCGATGTTCTTCGCCACTTGGTTCCGTTCGCACTTCGCCGACAACGTCTTCCAGTTGGTCGAAGTCTACACCATTCCGGGCGACCCTACGGCCACTCCTCCTACTCCCGACACTCAAGGTGTTCGTGAGATTGGCGACCTTTTCAAGGTGTGGAACTCTGTCACCATCGACCAGGTGTTCGAGTCGTGTGACATCTACATCAAGTATTCGGATTCCGCCATCGAGTCTCAGAACTTGAATCTCACTTGGGAGTTCATGATGGCCAACATCGATGTCGATCTTCGCTCCGCCGTCATTGCCGAGATTTCTCGCTTCAAGGAGATTAGTCCGGATGCGGCCCAGAGTGGCCCCATGGCTTTTTGGGTCGTTGCCAACCGCATCATTCAGTCGACCGACGCGCTTGCGCACAACGTTGTTTCTGGCGTCATGACTATGGGCCTCGTCCATTTCAAAGCCGAAAACGTTGTCGAAGCTGTTGCCACCCTGCGCAACGTTCTTCTCTTCCTTGGTCATGGAACGACTCGTTCCAAGTGTCCTCCTACGTTGATGGACATTCTTTTCGACGTCTTCCTTCGTTGCTCGAATCCTACGTTTGTGACCTACATTCGTCATCTCAAGGATTTCGAACAAGCTTCGGTCGA
>RFJU01000043.1 GCA_003694805.1 Candidatus Woesearchaeota archaeon
CGACAAGCTAGCGAAGGGAAAACCTATAAAGGAAATCTTACGAACAGACTAAAAAAAAGTTGTTGACAATACTACAAAATCAGAGTAAGCCGCTACCTTCCCACCCCTCTTGGAGCATCTTTCTGGCATTCCTCTCTTGTGTGTGAAGACGGGCTGTGCTTGGTTCATTCCAGCGAGAACGTTTCATCGATGTGTTTTGCTGCTTCTTTCATGCGTTCAAAAAAGCGCTCAGCGTCTTTTTGCATTTCCTCCACTGCAGCGCTCAAGCTCCCTTGGCGGAGAAATAACCTGCGGCGCTCGCGAACAAGAAGACCCGCGTCGATGAGGTAGCGGACGTGGTAGTTGACCCGCTGAGCAGCAACACCCAGCTCTTGTGCAACGTCCTCGACGCGTACACCCTCCCGCCCTTTTGCTCTCTGCAAGACGGTCTTGAGGACGCGCTGAAGCGTTCCTTCAGTATCCCTCCCTTTTGCCAGGCCAAAGCTCTCGCTCAGCCAGGAGAGGTAGTCTTCAGCGTCGTCTCCTGGACGCCGATGCAAGCTTTTCAGCATGACACAGCGCATCATACCCGTCTTTCAGGCAACAATCATTTTTAAATTTTTCTAAAAAAAAGGCAATTCAATTCATAAAAAGTCAATAATATTCAAAAAAAACGAAAAGTTTAAATATAAGTTATGAACTATTATTTGTTGACTTAAAATCAACAAAAAAAATAGGAGGTGAGAACCATGGTGCGAAGCTGGACCATCTGGGACGAACTACGCCACCTGCAAAATGAAATGGACCGACTCTTCAACACCTTCTTCACCGCCGACGCCACGTGGGGAGCAAGACCCCTCCTCACCGGACCAGAAGGAGGCAGCGAACTCGTGCCCGTAGGATACCGACAAGCCCTAACCGACCTCACCGAAACCGACAAAGAATTCATCGCCACCATTGAACTCCCCGGCGTTGAAAAACAAGACATCCAAGTCAACGCCACAGACGACGGCGTCGAGGTGAAGGTCGAACGAAAAGAAGAGAAGAAAGAAGAGGACAAGAAAAAAGGAACATACCGGCTCGAGCGAAGCTACGCAGGATTTTACCGATTCATCCCCGTCCCTGACGGCGTCGACACCGAGAACATCAAAGCAACCTACAAGAACGGGGTGCTCGAGCTGAAAATGCCCAAAGTTGCCTCGAAAAAGAAAGGCAAGCACATCACCGTAGAGTAAACAAAAAAACAACTCTTCGCCAAAAACATACGTTAAGGAAGAGGAAGGCAGAACCGCCTCCTCTTCAAACCCCTCCGGGGTGACGATCACGCCGCAAGAAAAAAAGCCCTTGATCACTGAGAGGAAGAACAAAAAAAACAATACAAAAGAAACACAAAAAAGCACAAAATAATACAAAACTTCAAAGGAGGTAACCACGATGAACCAAGACCAAAAAACCATCCAACTCAAAGTCGCAGAAGCACTCCAAGACGACGTAGGCAGGAGCATTGCACGCATCCCATCCTGGGTCCTTGCAAAACTCGGCCTTGACGTCGGCGACTTTATCGAAGTAAAAGGAAAAACAAAAACAGTAGCATCAGTGAGACGACTCCACCCACAAGACGAGCATCTCGCCATCATCCGCATTGATGGAAACATCAGATTCAACGCTGGCGCCGGCCTCGGCGACGAAGTCACGATCACCCCCATCACTTGCAAACCCGCACAAACAGTCACGATCTCCCCTGTCGAGCCAGTACAATTCACCGGCGACCCCACCGCATACTTCCACAACAGGCTCCTTGACAAACCCCTTGTCAAAGGACAAAAAATTGAAATCGACGTGATGGGCACCCACCTCCACTACGTCGTCACCAAGGTCACGCCCAACACGTACGTTCAAGTCACGCCGCACACCCAACTCATCATCTCCGACAAAGTCGTCAAGGCCGAATCCCTCAAAATCCCCGAGGTCAGCTACGAAGACATCGGCGGCCTCAGCAACGAAATAGAAGCCATCAGGGAGATGATAGAACTCCCCATTAAACACCCCGAAGTCTTCCAAAAACTCGGCATCGGCGCGCCAAAAGGAGTCCTCCTCACCGGCCCGCCAGGAACAGGAAAAACCCTCCTCGCAAAAGCAGTGGCCTCAGAAACGGACTCCACGTTCTACTCCATCGCAGGACCTGAAATCATGAGCAAGTACTACGGCGAGAGCGAGCGCCAGCTCCGAGAAATTTTCGAAGAAGCAACCAAGAACGCGCCAAGCATCATCTTCATTGACGAAATCGACAGCATCGCACCAAAACGAGGCGAAGGAAAAGACCAAACAGAAAAGCGCGTCGTCGCCCAACTCCTCACATCAATGGACGGCCTCACCAATCGTGGCGACGTCGTCGTCATCGCCGCAACAAACAGGCCAGACGACATTGACGAAGCGCTGCGAAGGCCTGGACGATTTGACCGAGAAATCAAAATACTCGCTCCGAACGAGGAAGGCCGCCTCGAAATCTTCAAGATCCACACCAGAGGCATGCCACTCGCAAAAGACGTCGACCTCGCCTGGCTCGCAAAGAAAACCCTGGGCTTTACCGGAGCAGACATCGAAGTCCTCTGCAAAGAAGCAGCAATGAAGGCCATCAAGCCCTTCATCCCCAGCCTCAAAGAATACTCGGAAAAAGTACCAGCGAACATCCTCGACAAAATTGAAGTGAAGATGAAGCACTTCAAAGAAGCGCTCAAAACCGTCGAGCCCTCAGCCATGCGCGAAGTCCTCATCACCAAACCAACAACAACGTGGAACGACATCGGCGGCCTCCATGACGTCAAACAAAAAATCAGAGAATCGATCGAGTGGCCGCTCAAAGAGCCAGAGAGCTTTGCCAAATTCGGCATTAAGCCACCAAAAGGCATCCTCCTCTTTGGCCCGCCAGGAACAGGAAAAACCCTCCTCGCAAAAGCAGTCGCTAACGAGGCAGATGCGAACTTCATCGCCGTCAAAGGACCAGAACTCATCAGCAAATGGGTTGGGGAGAGTGAAAAACACATCCGAGAAATCTTCAAGAAAGCTCGCCAACTCGCCCCGAGCATCATCTTCTTTGACGAGTTTGACAGCATCTCCAAAGTGAGAGGATCAACACTTACCGACGCGACAGAACGCATGGTCAACCAACTGCTCAACGAGCTTGACGGCATCGAGCCACTCGAACAAGTCGCTATCATCGCCGCAACAAACAGGCCCGAACTCATCGACCCTGCACTCCTCAGGCCGGGCCGCATCGACCTCAAGCTCGAAACGCCCCTCCCGGACGAAGCGTCAAGAGAAGAAATCTTCAAAGTCCACACCAAGAACATGCCCCTGGCAAAAGACGTCGACCTCAAAGCATGGGCAAAGAAAACAAAAGGCATGAGTGGCGCTGACATCGAAGGCATCTGCCGCGAAGCAGGCATGCACGCCCTTCGCCTCTACAAAGCCGGAAAACTCAAAACGCCACAAGTGGCAAACGAGCACTTTGAACAAGCCTACACCATGCTTGTCCACAAAACAAAAGAAACAAACACGCCCCTGGAGGGAACTTCAAAACCTGCTGTTGCCAAAGCCTAACAACGAACCAGCACCGTTAACGTACCGTTAACCAAAGAAAAAACAAAGGAAAAAAAAAGAAAAAAAACGAAGAGGGGTGATGCACCATGCGAGACCAGCGAAGAACAACCTACAACCGAAAACTAGCAGGGGAGTTCTACGCGTTCGAAGACGTGTGGAGCATGCACCATCCCGGCGTCACCGGCAGAGAAAGCGCAACCACGTAAAAAAGAAGAAAAAAACGCCGGGGAAAGAAACTCGCAAGGACGGCCAGACGACCCCCTTCGAAGGGAGGGAAGCGCGTCGCGTGTTACCCACCACCTTTTTTTCTCTCTTTTCCCCGCTTCTCTTTTTTTCCACGAACTGTTCTTCAAAAAAGACACAAAGAGAGAACCTAAAAAGAAGAAGAAAAACAAGAAAAAAAAACAAGAAAAAAAATCCTATTTTCTCGAGCCCCTTCTCCGAGGACGCCCGGGGGCAGCCGCGACAGCTGCGCCGCCTCCTTCACTGCCCTTTATGAAAAACAAAACAAAAAGGACGAGGGGCACGAGCACAACCGCCCAGCCGATGATGAAGGAAAACGCTCCGTAACCGCCGTACGGTGCGAGGAGGTCGCCTTTCCACTCCCATCCCGCCTCGGTCTTCTTCAAGAACAAGTTCACCCAAACAAGCAAAGAGAGCAGCACCGGCACAACATACCGAATACTCACCTTCCACCACGCACCTACGCGCCACTCACTCACCGCATTCAAGAACTGAAAGTGCTTGTCTGCGCCGTGCACCCACCCAACCAGAACAGACTGGAAAATAACGACCAAGACAAGGTTATAATTGTTCACAAAGTGGTCTACAATATCAAGAAAGTACAAACCCCCTCTTGTTGTAAAGATAAGCCCGCCTAAAAACCCAACAACGCTCACGATCGCGCTGAGCTTTGCAACAGAGAGCTTCGGACTCCAATCCTTGAGCGCCGCGTTCACCGCCTCAACCAAGGAAAACGCGGAGTCAATCCCAAGCGAGAGCAGCGTCAAAAAGAAAAGCGCTGCAAAAAACGCCGAGGCCTTACCGAAGAGCGAAAGCGCCTGCGGAAAAACAACAAATGCCAGCCCGGGCCCGCTCGCGACGACGTCGCCAACACTCGTTCCCTGCGTGTGAGCCATGAACCCAAGCACTGCAAACACGACAAAGCCTGCAAAGACCGAGATGCCACTGTTGATGAGCGCCGTCACCCAAGCATTCTTCACAACATCTTCATCCTTCTTATTATAACTCGCGTACGCAATCATCACGCCAAACCCGATCGTGAGTGTGAACAAAATCTGGCTGAACGCCGCCTGCCACACTTCAGGATCAAGCAACGCCCCCCACTTCGGAACGAGGTAGAACCACCACCCGCTCAGCGCCCCTGGAAGAAAAGCCGCCCGCGCCAAAAGCAAAGCCAAGAGCAACACAGGAAGCGGCACCGTCCACGCCACGACCTTGCCAACGCTGTGCACGCCTTTCCACACACAAAAGTAAATAAGCACCCACACCGCCGCCAAGGCAAGCACTAAAACGAGGTTAAGAGAAACCGCCTCAGGAGACGTAATGGCGGGCGCGATTTGAAGCACCTTATCGTAAAAAAAACCGCTCGCGTCCCCCTTCCAACGAAGCGTAAAACTCGCGAAAAAATAAATGAGCGCCCACGCCATAACAACAGCATAATAGCAAACAATGATGAACGCGCTTAGCAACGCAAAAACACCAAGACCAGCAAAGCGAGGATGCAGCTCACGAAACGAGTGCACTGCTCCTTTCTGAAATCTTTGGCCAATACCGAACTCGAGCATGAGAACGGGAACACCGATAAGCACGAGCGCGACGAGGTAGGGAACCAAGAACGCGCCACCACCGTACTTGTACGCGAGGTACGGAAAACGCCACACGTTCCCCAAACCAACAGCAGACCCAACCGCTGCAAGAATAAATGTAGTCCTTGAAGCCCATCGTGGACGATTCACGTTCAACCACCCCCCAACACGTTACGCTTTCCGAAAAAAAAAAACACAAGCGTTTCTTCAACAGCTGTTCAACACCAAACAAACTTTCTACTTTACTTTTTTCCCAAAAAA
>RFJU01000044.1 GCA_003694805.1 Candidatus Woesearchaeota archaeon
AAAGGGGTCAGGACCTATGCCGTTGCGCTTTTTTGGGATTTGGTGATATTGATCGGCGAGAATCGCTCTTGGTAATTACGAAAAAGACTCCATATCCTTTGCATATGTGTTTCTAGACAAACACAGCTGGAAGCTGCGTGCCGCAAAGGAATGGAGTCCGGACAAATGTTATTGGGTGTTCCGAGGGAAGTCAACGCGTTTTTTGTTCCCGCCGTCAGGACCGCTCCGCAACCGATTCGGCGCGCCCTTGCACCGATGGTCCTAGCTTTCCTCTTGGCGCCTCATTATCGGCGACTCAAAACGATCGCGGGTATGGTTGCGGGACATCGAGTTCATGTGGCCACGATCTCACGGCGTTTAGTCAACCCGCGTTGGAAGACACGAGATTTCCATGTTTCACTGTATGAGAGGCATTGGCGCGATACGGATCGGTGGGAACGGCGGATGAGAGGCGGCCAGAAACGCCATTGGTGCATAGTGATTGATACGACTTACCACCGCAGTGTGGGCCATTGCATGGAGAACATGATCGTAATGTCTCGTCGGAGCGACCCGCGCCGACGAAGCAAGCGGCAGCACGCCTTTCTTATGGGGATGATTCTTACCGATCGAGGAGGCCGAATCCCATTACCTCGTCGGAGCTACTACACGAAGGCGTACTGCGAGGCAAAGGGTAAAAAGTACCGCACGTTAAACCAGCTTGCGGCTGTGATGTTAAAGGAAGTATCCGTTCCCAAGGACGTCACGGTAACGGTTACGTTTGACAGCGCTTTCGATGCTCAAGGCATTCATCGAGTCTGCAAAAACAGAGGTTTTCGAGAGGTTTTCCCCCTTGATCCTAACCGCAACTTGTCTGCGTCGGAGGATGCCGAAGGCCCGGCAATACCAGACCGACGTGTGGTAGCTTGGACGCGGAGTTGGGACTGTAAAGAGTTTGAGTTGATAGAGCTTCAGGTTGAGAATGAAGACTTCGTCTACTTTCGCCGACGTCACGTCGACAACCTGCGAGTCAAGAAAACCAGAAGGCGTTACGCTGTTGCTGCGCGTCGCGCGACGGTCTCCAGACTGGGAGAGTGTCTGATCGTGGCGTCGTACAAGGAAAACGAGAAAGTCAAACTCTTACCAGGTCAGTCCGCGAGTTGGCAGGCATATCACGCCGGTCCGGTTGTTCATCGCAAGAAGAGCAAGAAAGTGCCATCTCGTTGGCACGGCAAAGTGCTCGCTTGCACCGATCCGCAGCTTACAGCTCGGGAGGTCATCCAATTGTATGAGGTCAGATGGCAAGTGGAACTCCTATTCCGCGAGCTTAAGAGCCGCATGCAACTGGGATGCTACGTGCTGATGAAGTTTGAGGCAGTGGAACGGTATATTGACTTCCTATTGATGGGCCTTTTGCTGTTAGAGCACCAGAGGCTCAACAACATGAAGCGTAATGGCAAACCATCCAAGCGCGCGGGTGAGCCCTGGGTGCAAGCACGTGTGACCGACCAACTACGCCTACTGGAGGGAATTGCAAACGAATGGAACGTTCGTCAAATCGAGGCGGAAGTGAAGACGAAAGCGGGACTAAAACGACTCCTCCGCACCCTTCGCCAATCGCCCTGTCGAGTTGCCTAACGAAATACCCTAAAATCTCCGACAAATAAGCGAGTTTGGCCGCCTAAGTGTGAAAAAAGCGCAACGGCATAGGGGCTGACCCCCTGCCGGCCAAAAAACTCTCCTGCAGACGGCGGCGAATGAGGAAGGGGGAAAGGGAAAAGGGAAAGGTGTAGGG
>RFJU01000045.1 GCA_003694805.1 Candidatus Woesearchaeota archaeon
ACCTCCTTCACGGCATCCTCGTTCACGCCAGGAACAACCACCGGCGTGAGGAGCACATCCACCTTCTTCGCAGCGTACCGAAGCATACCCAGCACGTGGCGAAGCGGGTAGGGAGCACCGTACAAGCGGCGAGCAAGCTCCTCATCAAGTGCGTGGAGAGAAACATTCAGCCGAGACAACCCCGCCGCGGCAAGGTCGTCAACGAGGCGCGTTGTGAGGAGCACGGCATTTGTGTTCATGGACACCGCGCAGCAACCCTCTTTGCCGCCTTTGCAAGAGGACAGAAGGCGAACGAGGCGTACAAGGGAAGGGTAGAGGAGCGGCTCCCCGTGCGGGCCAATATTAAACTCCACCCGATGCTTCTTTATCGCGGCAACCCTGCACGCTTCCTCAGCAAGAAAGTCAGGATCAATGAACACGTCAAGCACCTTCTTATTCTTCCCCTCATCGACGCTGCAAAACGAACAATTCAAATTACACCCCGTCATGGGCTTGACCTCAATGATGTTCGTTCCCCGGTCCACCACGCCGAACTCGCCCGCCCCGATGAGGGGGACGCCGCAACCCTTGTGCAGGTACCACACGCGCTTCTTTGTCAAAATACTGCGCATATGACGCATTTCCTGGTCCAAGATGACGCGCACCTTCCTCTCGGCACGATCGCGAGCAACGCCTGAGAACACGAGCGAGCCGTCCTCAACGCGAAACGCCCCAATCCTTCGCAAGGAGCGATCATCCACGAAGAACTCAAACCTTCGCAGGAACACGCCCCGCACGCGCCCTTCATACGGGAAGAATTTCACATCCCGAAACGAAACGACCGCATCCCCTGCCATTTCATCGCCCATGCTTTTGCAAGAAACCAACCCTGTTTTTTAAAACCCTGTCCTTTTTCTCCTCCCCTCCTCCCTCCCCCTGTGCAAGCACGAGCCAGCCCTCGAGCAACCTATTTAAACAAAGGATGATTTCACCTCCCAACAGACGATCACCATGGTTGATGTGAAAATAACGTACGAAACCCTCTTTGACCTCCTGCGCCGAGAAAAGGCAAAAGAAGCCATCCAAGCGCTAGAACCTACGTTTTACGCTGACGTTCTCGCTTACCTTGAAGGGCGCAAGGCGTACCTTGATGACCCCGCCCACGGCAGCGACGCGGCAAAGGAAAAATTCCGCATACAATTCAACAACATGAAAAAAATTCTTCGCGAACTCCACGACCGCCGCGAAGAGAAAATCGTCCGCCTCGCCCTCAACGCTGCCAGGACGGGGGCAGGAGCCGTGACGGACGAGCACCTCCTCCCCAACGAAGCCGTCCTCTTCAAAGACCTGCTCCAAGTCCTCACGCTCCACCGCAGAGCACACCTCAACGCGATTCTCAGCCTCCAACCACCCCTCACGACGTACGCAACGAGCAAGACCTCAGAAGACGCCGTCCGCGCCGAAAAAAGCCCTGAACTTCTTTCACAGCCAAATCCACAGCAAAAAGAAGAAGGAGCAGCCACGCCTCACCAGGCGCAAGAAAAGAGCGTTTCAAAGGAAGATGCCGCTGACGCGCAGGCATCAACCCTGCCAGCCGGAGCGATCACAGCAAAAACAGCCGCGCCCAACGAGCGCCCCGCGCCACCTCCAAAACAAGACCGGCCAGCAGACCCCGTCACACTCGTCTTCCTCAAAGACGTCCCGCAATTCATTGACAAAGCCCTCGCCGTTCACGGCCCGTTCAAGCAAGGAGACGAGCAATCCCTCCCCGGCGACGTCGCAATGGTTCTCCTCCGCAAGGGGCTTGCCAAGGCAAAGGACTGAGGCATTGGGGAAAAAACAAGGGAACAAAAAGAAGAAGCGTCGTGAGCGTGACGTGCCCAAACGCCCATGCTCGACAACATCCGGGTCACAACCCCTCGTCCCTCCCCCGCCCACGCCGTCCTGACAATAACTTTTATAAAGAGAAAGACGTCACCGCAAGGCAAACACGACGCCAGACACGACGCCAAAAAGAAAACACACAGAAGGAATACGCTGAAGAAGCACACTCTCAAGAGAAAAGACGACCACGCCATCATGAAAAAACCAAAAACAACGCGACGCTTTTGCCCTGCCTGCAAGAAGCACACAGAGCAGAAAATATTTCAAGGAAAGAAGCGAGGCAGAAGCGCGACCCACCCGCTCTCGTACGGCGGCACGAAGCGCGTCAAGCTCAGAGGAGAACGACGCGGCGCAGGAAACTTGGGAAAGTACAGCAAGACGCCGAAGCCCAAACGGCAAGGCAAAAAACTCGCCAAACGAACCGATTTTCGCTACACCTGCACTGCCTGCTCAAAAACGTTCACCCAGCCCAGCGGGATCAGGGCAAAAAAAGTAGAAATCATCTAAAAAAAATCCTTCTTTAAGCACGGTTTTAAGCTAAGTTTTAAGCAAAGACTTCTTTCTAAACCATTTTTTCTCTGTTACCGCCCTCGCCCTTCTCAACAAGCCATGCCTTCCCAACTCCTCGCAACAAGAAGGCCAACAACAGCCACCCCGTCACAAGGTTTATAAATAATCCGTGATTGGCCAGCAAAACAAGAAACAAGAGCGAAGAGGTGCCCACCATGAACCTTGAAAACCCTTCATCGAAATTCATCAAAGTCCGCTGTTCAAAATGCAAAAATGAACAAACCATCTTCGGCAAGGCGGCAACCAAGGCGACCTGCCTCGTATGCGGTGAAGTCCTAGCACTCCCCACCGGCGGGAAAACAAACGTGAAAGCAAGAATCCTGGAGGTTCTCGAATAAATGTTCTTCAAGCGTGAAGGATTCCCGGAAGAAGACGAACTCGTCCTGTGCACGGTTATAAAAGTACAATACCACAGCGTCACGTGCCGCCTTGATGAGTACGGAAAGAACGGGATGATTCACATCTCAGAGGTCTCCCCCGGCCGCATCCGCAACATCCGCGACTACGTTGTCGAAGGAAAGCGCATCGTTTGCAAAGTCTTGCGCATCAACAAAGAAAAAGGATACATCGACCTCTCCCTCAGGAGGGTGAACGAGGCGCAACGCCGCCTCAAAATGGAGGAAATAAAACAAGAACAAAAAGCAGAAAAAATCATTGAACAACTCGCGACTGACGAAGGCGTCACGCCGAAGGAGCTTTACGACAAAATCGCGCCAAGCATCCTCTCAGAATACGGCCACCTCCACAAAGCATTCATTGACGTCGTCGAGAACGGCGCAACGCTCACCAAGCTCGTTGGAAAAGAACTTGGCGAAAAACTTGAGCACATCGTCAAGGAAAAAATAAAGCCAAAAAGCGTCGTCATCGAGGCGGACGCGAAGCTCTCCACGCCCGCAGAAGGCGGTGCAGACCTCATCATTGACGTCCTCACCCAATCCGAAAAAGCCGTGCCGGGCCTCGAAATAAAATACCGCGGAGCAGGAACCTGGCATTACCGCATCGAAGCGAAAGACTTCAAAACAGCAGAAAAACTTCTCAAAGACGCAACGGCCCCGCTCAGCCAGCTTGAAAAACAAGAAGGGACGGTCACGATAACAAGAAGCAAATAGCTAAAGCCGGCAAGCAAAAAAACGCCAACCCGGCCTTGCAACAAAAAAATCCTAAACGAACCACGCGAAGGGCGCGCACCCAAAAGCCCAAACAAAAACACCCTGCCTATTTCGGCACGTATTCCCAGACCAATGCACATCCTCAAATGTCCTCGTTGCGGCTCCTACGGCATCACAGAAGCCTGCCCCTGCGGAGGCACCAGAGTCTCGCCCAAGCCGCCTCGCTACTCGCCACAAGACAAGTACGGAACCTACCGCCGCTCAGCAAAACAAACAAAAAACTAGCGCAACAAATTAACGGCGCAAACGGGAAAAACCAAATCAACCAATCAATTCCTCTTCTCGAAACAAAAAAAATAAACGGTGAACAATGCCCCTCGCGAAAAAGAAACAACCAAGAAAAGAACAAACAAAGAACGCAAAGAAAAAACAAGTGAAACACCGCAAGCAAGCAATCACTCAACGAGAACGAAAGAAGGAAGGACGCACAAGAGAAAAAAACACAACCCCTCCTCCCACGCCCCCCAACGAGCAAAGAAACACCTGGCACGTCACCTGGCACACGAAAACACCCATCAAACAACCCGTTCTCATAACAGGGCTTCCCGGCGTTGGCAACGTAGCAAAACTCGCCGTAGACTACCTCATCGACGCGCTCAAAGCGCGTCACGTCGCAACACTCACGAGCACAGCACTTCCCGCCTGCGTCTTCATCCGACCCGACAACACAGCAACCCTCCCAACCATCAACATCCACGCCAAAACCATTAACAAGACAACCTACCTCTTCCTCTCAGGCGACGCCCAACCCCGAGACGACGAAGCAACCCACACCCTCGCCAAGCTCGTCGCGCAAGAGCTCCAACACCTCGCCTGCAAGCACGTCATAACCTTAGGAGGCATCGGCCTCTCCGAACTCAAACTCCACCCGAGCATTTACGTCCTCGCCTCGACACCAGCCCAGAAAAAAGCCTGCAAACAAGCCGGAGCCATCACCTCCCTTTACGGAACCGTCGGCACAATCACCGGCATTAGCGGCGTCCTCTACGGGGAAGCCCAAAAGAGAAACCTCCCCGCCACCGCCATCCTTGCAGAGTCCCTCGCCCACCCCTTCTTTGCAGACCTTCGCGGCGCCCACGCACTTCTGCTCTACCTCCAAAAACTCCTCCGCATCAAAGTAGCAATGAATGCCTTCCAAAAGAAGCTTTCCAGCTTCGAAAAAGAGCTCCACCTCGCCCTTCAACCCTTCCACGACCACGCCACGCCGCAACCACCCCCGCCGCAAGGCCGCAGCGACGAAACCACGTACATCGGCTAAGCCTTCCAACAAAAAAACGTCTAACAAAAAAAGACAACAACCCATTCTTTCACGATGAACGATATAGCCATCCTCAAATAGTTACAACAACTTTATAAAGCTTTGACGTTCTAAAACGAGCAAAAAAAACCTGCCCGGAAAAATACAGGGAGTGGTGAGTGGCATGAAGAAGCGCGGCCAAGTCAGCATTGAATACATTCTCATCGTTGCATTCGCCTTTGCACTGACGATACCCCTCTTTGGCATCTTCCAGCAGAAAGCAGTCGAAACCAAGACCATCGTCTCCGACGAGCAACTCTTCAAAGCAGGAACCGCCATCATCGACGCGGTGAATCAAGTCTACTACTACGGCCCCCCGGCGAAACAAACGCTTCGCGTCTACTTTCCCAGCAACATCGTCTCCGTCGATATCAACGGAAAGAGCATAATCTTCACCATGGACGCGATCCCCAAGGACTACGATGTCAGCTTCACCGCAGACACCACCATCAACCCCGCGAGCACCATCAAGAAACACGAAGGCATCCACTCCATCACCATCACGGCACAGCAAGACGGATCAGTCAAGCTCGAGGAATAAATGGTGACAACGCAACTGCGAGGAACAAGAGCACAAGTGTCTCTTGAATTTAGCGCAATGCTCATGATGGCAGCACTCTTCTTCGTCGTCCTCCTCGCCTTCGCCAACAACCTCCTCCAACAACGATTCACCGACCAGAGCTTCTTCGCCATCCGCGACATCACCTACACCATCCAAGACGAATTCCTCCTTGCCGCCCAAGTCCAGCCCGGCTACGAACGAATCTTTTCCATCCCTCACAAATACCAAGGATTCCCCGTAACCGTCACCATCCAAGAAAAAACGCTTGAAGTCCGCTACAACAACCAAATCCTCTCCGCACCCATACCCGCAGTTCAAGGATCAATAAGTACAGGAAAAAACAAAATCTGGAAAGACATGAACGGCGTCATCCACGCCCAACCCCTCCCCTAACCCGACACGAGAAAAAAGAACATGACAAAGCAAACTCAGCAAAATCAGAAGAAGAACACCCGCCCCTTCAAAACGAGGGGCAGGCAAGGGCAAGGATGGGCGGTTGACTACTCCATCGGCCTCCTCCTCTTCCTCACCGTCTTCATCCTCGGCATCAAAATCATCACGGAAAACTTCCAACCCAACACGTACGACCTCCTCGCCAAGCAAGCCGAAAGCGTCTCCAGCATCCTCAAGCAAGAAGGCTACCCCCCAACCTGGGCGTTCGAACCCGTCAACAACATCGTCAGAGCAGGCGTGCACACCAACGCCAAACTCTCCAAGCGCAAACTCCTCACGATGAAGACGTTCTCGTACAACGACCTCAAAGTACGACTCGGAGCGACGAACGACCTGCTCTTCTACTTCACCAACACCACCAACGGAATCGTCAACTTCCACGACACCTGCAGCTTCGGCGCCCCGGACAGCCTCGATGAAGTAACCATCCAAACCAGCAACACGCACAGCGAAAACCTCCCCAACGCGGCACTCGTAGCACCAGCAACGCTCATCCAAGGAGACCTCGCCACTACGTTTGACACGGACATCTACGAAAAACAAGAAGGCCAACCCAACAACCTCTCAGCACTCGTGAACAACCTCTCCCGCTACGATGTCGTCTTCCTCGAAGACCCCCACCTAGACGACCCCTGGAAAGACCTGACAAGAACCCAAATCCTCCTCGCACTTGAAGAATTCACCAAAAACGGCGGCACCCTCATCCTCACCGGGAACGTCACGTCACACTTCCTCGGCGTCTTCCAAAACACCACCCAAGAAAAAAATCACACCGTCCTCGTCACGGATGATGGCTACTACCTCACCCTCCCAACAGGAACCATCCAAAACACGGCCGCCCCAGGATTCACCGTCGAAAACGTCGACGCAGACAACTTCCTCAAAATAACCGAGTACGACGAAGCAGCCCAGCGACCCGGCATTGCACGATGGACACTCGGAGACGGCATCATCTACTACTACCCAACCATCGAGGCAACCACCCCCACAGGCCCCCTCAAGAACGACATCCTCTCCCTCGTCAACAACGCCGTCAACATAACCGCAGTAGACTGCGACAGCATCAGCGTCGAAGAAGATAAGGTGCGCGACCTTGTCAACATCGAACGCATCACCATCTACAAGCAACAACCACTCACCATGCACGTCCTGCAATGGAGGAAACGACCATGAAACGAAAACAAGCATTCTTCTTCAGCTTAGATGCTTTCCTCGCAGGAGCACTCTTCATCGGCGCAATCCTTCTCGTCATCACCATCTCAAACCTCCAACCCACCAGCAACCAACTCGACTTCGCCGCGACAGACGCCGTCACCGTCCTTGCCAACCAAAAAATCACCGACGTCAACGACCCCTACATCGACGAACTCATCGCAAGAGGCCTCATCAACGACACCACCAAGAGCGTCCTCTACCAAATCGGCGAACTCTGGGCGATAAACAACGTCGAAGAAGCAAAGAACCTCACCGCCATAACCCTCAACAAAACCATACCCGAACGCTACGGATTCAACCTCACCATTGGCGGAGACATCATCTTCTCCCGAAACAAACCCCAAAACAAAGACATCCTCGTCACCAAGCGCATGATATCAGGCATCAAGCAAGGAGAAGCCCTCCGCGGAACAAGCGCGGCAGCCTTCCTCAAAAGAATCCGCGGCAGAGACCTCGCCACGTTCGTCTACTTCGGCGGATTCGTCGGCCAAGGAAACATCTCAGCACGCTTCACCCTCCCTAGCGACCTCACCACAGAAAAAATCCGCTCATTCGAAATGGAACTCGACGCCAAATCACGCTTCACCCTCTCCATCAACGGAAACGTCTGCGGCACGTTCACACCCATCGAAACAACCGACAACTACACACCAGACTACTGGGACATCGCCGCGTGCAACACCTCCCTCCAACCAGGAGAGAACGAACTCTCCTTCACCTTCGACGACGTCAACGAAGCCTACATCGCCGGCGGCTACGTCAAAGTCACCTACACCTCAGAAACCTTCCTCGAAACCACCAAGCTGGGCGAGAAACAAAAGAAACTCCCCGGCATCACCGGCATCGTCAACCTCTACGACGCTTTCAACGTCCCCGGCAACCTCACCAACCTCGACGTGCACCTCCACTACTTCGCCAACCACACCACCGAAAACAACGCGACCTTCTACATGACCATTGGCAACAAAACCATCCTCAAAGACGACGTCAGCACCACAGAACAAAAAATAACCATTGACGACAGCCTTCTCTCCTCCGTCCTCAACTACACCCAACTCAGCAGAACAACCGTCCCACTCAGGATAGGCTTTGAAAACCTAACGTACCAGACATCATACAAAGGCAACGCTCGTGTCTCGCTTGTTACAGACGTGAGTGGCAGTATGAGTTGGCGAATGGATAGCAACTCACCAGGAGTTGAAAGAGACTGTAGCGACGAAAATATCAATGATTCTGACTCACAACGCCTCTCAGTTGCAAAATGTGTTGACAAGGAATTTATAGACGAAATCCTGAACTACCCTGGTAATCTTCTTGGACTCACTTCGTATGACACAATAGTAAAGTCTCAAGAACCGCTCACAGACAACAAAACTGAGTTAAAGCAAGAAGTAGACTCGTACTCGCCGGGAGACAGCACATGCATTTGCTGTGGAGTAAATGGAGCAAAAGATGTTCTAACTCAAGGCTTGAAACGCACTGTCTTAATAGGGAAGCAAAGCAACAATTGGCTTTATGAAACCAACAACTTTCAAGGCCCTCCGCCGAATGACGGAAGCGGCAACCCTTGGTACGCAAAGGAGTATGATGACTCTTCATGGCAAACAGGCCAAGCCCCTCTTGGACACGGAACACAAGCCGCAACAGATATGGGCTCAAAAGCCGCGCTTGGTGCGCTCTATCCAAATCTCTGGCCACATGTAACGGACGGTCCTTCACCAGCAGTAGATTTTGATGGCGGTCAGTATAACAGTACAGGAGACACGTGGGGGTTGGGGAACGGTGATGACGGCTGGGATAGAGGTCCAAACCAAAACCCGGGACCTTACGAATATGACGGACGGCATAGCAACATAATCTATGACTGGGTGCAAGACTTGGAGGGAGACAACATGCTCCACTTCCAACTCGGAGGAGGAACCTCAGGCTCAAGCAGAAATACATGTCAAGGATTTGACTGCTCAGCTGCTTACGGGATCGAAGTAAACATCACACAAGAGCAATTCGAACGCCTGTCGACTCCAACAGGAAAGGCAATCATTAGCTTTCAATATGAATGGCGTCCAGGAACTTCTGGATTTGAAAATTCAGACCAACTCTGGCTTAAAGCACGCTGGACAAGCCCCTCTTCTGGCAGCAACTACTTGGGATCAGAACTCTCGAATGAAGGAGCGGATGTTTCCTTAGAGGTTGATACCTTGAACAACCCGGATTCTTTTTTCTCTTCAAACACATACTCACAAGACATTTCATCGTTGATTGAAGGACCTGGAATGTATTATTTAGATATAGGGGCTAAGCTTCTCTCAACTTGCTCCTTTTCACTTTTTGGCTTTTGCTTTGATAGCCAAACACAAGAATGGGGCGACATTTATATTGACGATGTTGAACTCATGATAACAAACGCGTCAGGATCTGACTTTTACTACCTCAGGCATCATTTTACAATATCTTCCCTTGACGATGTGAAGAGAGCCCACCTTAACCTTAATGTAGATGACGTTGCTAACGTCTACTTAAATGGTCAGCTTCTTGAACAAAATCCCTTCTCTGGCAACGGAACCTACTGGGATATTTCAGCACAGAAGGTAGGCCCGGACGCGTGGGAGCTCAACGATAATGTCCTCGCTATCGAGTTACAAAACTCAAAAGATGATGCTCTCATCGATGCAGAACTAATAGCTATTAATACGTCCAAAGACCTCGCAGCACTCGTCATGACTGACGGTCAAGCAAACATTTGTTGTAGATTCTCAGGAGAACTCAACAAGCACTACCCTCCCTGCTCTTCAACGATTGCAAGGGAAGACGCTGTAAATGCAACATGTTCTCTGCGCCAAGACTGGGGGGCAACGGTTCATACTGTAGGGTTTAGCTCTGAAGCCGACGAAACACTTCTTCAAGAAATGGCAAGTTGTGGCAATGGTCAATTTTTCAAGAGTGATAATGCCTCTGAACTTGCAGAGTTCTACAGTAGTGTTGCCTCAACTATATTGGAAGCCTCGCTTAAGTCACAAACCGTTGTCATCTCTGGTGAATTCCAACCCTCCACTCTCTTCAACGATTCCTACATCAACATAACGTATACGCCGCTAGAAGAACAACCTCAACCAGGAGAGCTCGAAGTGGTCTTCCAATCAAGCGACCTCAACTCTTGCACCCCCTCCGTGACCGTGTACGACGGCGTCCGCGTTATTGACGCGGTCATAACCTCCTACTCAGGAGAGCACTGGACCGACTACCTCGCCGTGACAGACCCGTGGGGAGGGGAGGCGTACAACCTCTCAATATACAATGACAGTTACGAACGCCTCGGAGACCCCTATCTCGTCCAAATCGCCACCGATCTCATCCGGCCAGGGGCGAACACGCTCTTCATCCAAACCGGTGACAGCCCAACAAACCATACTAGTTGCAGCAAGAACAACACCTTCATCTACCGAGGGTACGTGAACGCGTCGACGGAACGCTCCGACGTCGTCACCACCGCGCAGGGCTGCACGTGGAACATCGCCTTTGAAGACGGCTCCAACGTCACCACCAGCATCCCGGAATCGTACACGGGAAGCAAAACATGCTCGTACAACACGTCGGGACACCCCGGCGGTGATTACAACCCTCAAGACGCGTACGATCTCGCAACGGCACAAATCCTCGACCAGCTCGACTTTGACGATGACGGCGAAGTTCTCGTCAACCTCGCCGCAGAAGACCTTGAAATCATCGTAACCGTCGTCAACCAAGTCCCCTACCTCTGGGGGCCAACCATGCTTGAGGTGCACGTATGGGACTGAACAATACCTGCAAGGAGCACAAGCACACTCAAAGAAGCGTACTGAGGAAAAAACCTGGGAAGAGAGGTGTGTACTACCTCGCGTTCATGATCGTCATGGTCACCATCGTCCTCATCGTCTTCTTCTCGGTCGGGTCGCAACGCCTCCAAGACCGCCAAAGCGCCATCGGCGTTCGCGTCCAAACCATGAACACGTTCCTCAACGACTTCTCAGATGACGTCAAAAGAGGAGAATACATCGCAGGGTTTCGAGCCCTCCTCGCCATGGAACAGCACGTCGTCGAAACAGGCGCCTTCCTCACCGACGCAGAACAAACCTACCT
>RFJU01000046.1 GCA_003694805.1 Candidatus Woesearchaeota archaeon
GCTTTTCAAACATCCACCAACAAACAGATGACAACAAAAAACCGTACAATATTGCTGACCTCGTTTCACAAATTGCTCGTTCCTATGAAGGAAAAATCACATACATACAGCCAAAACGCCCAGAAGAAACAGTTGTACGTTGTGTCCCTGACTTTATTGATATTGTTGTCAGGAACTTAGTAAGCAATGCATTAGAAGCGGTTCAAGAAAAAAAACAAGGCGAGAGCAACCCTTCAGATGTCATCCTCAAACTAGCAACAGCACCAGAGTACGTCGAAATCAGCGTCGAAGACAAAGGAACAGGGATCGCAGAAGAAAAATTACACGAAATCTTCTTGCCGGACGTTTCTCTCAAAGAAAATCACTTAGGGTTAGGACTTTACCTCGTAAGCGAAATAGTCAATGCACACGGAGGATCAGTCCATGTAGCATCTCGCTACGGGCAAGGAAGTAAATTCAAAATTCTCTTGAAAAAAGAAGAAGGAGGAGCTGCATGAAAAAAATCAGATCAATCGATGACTTGTTCAAAAGTGATGAAACAGGAAGCGAACCACGAAAAAGAATACTTGTCATCGATGATCAGAAGGAAGGATATGAAACTGTTCGAGCAGTTCTCCCGTCAGACACGTATATTGTTGATTACGTAGACAGAGCTGAAAAAGGACTGGACCGCTTAAGAAGCGAATCATATGACGCCCTCATTCTTGACATGGTCATGCCAGAAAAAGACGGAAAGTATGTTCTTGAAAACATCCGCAGAGGGAATAGTCGAATACCTCCAGGCTTGCCAGTTCTTGTTCGAACGGCATACATCGGAAGAGGCGTAGATGAGAAAGATTTAAGTCGCTATGGCGTCAATGATGGAACGCTGAGAATCCAACACAAAGACGCCCACCCCGAGAAGATACTGAACGCAATCGAATCTTTGCTGACTGGTGAAAGGGAGACGAAATCAGAGCCCAGCACCGAAGCAGAAGAGAAAACGACGAACGCAGGAACTGCAAACGTCCTTGTCATAGGAGATTACCATCCCTTAGCGAAGAATCTCGCAACCACCTTGTTGTCAGAACGAAATGTTTCAAAAATATACCTTTCAACATCTGATCAACAAGATTCCTCCCGTCTCAACGTCTTGCCCTCGTTTTCATTAAACGAGTATCGCGGCCTCGTAGACGACCTAAAAGATGTTACTGAGGTATACTATTTCATCCCGCCCCCGAACTTCACCGGAGACCACTTTAAACATGCACGTTCTCTCATTCAATTTTCCAAAAAACTCCCTTCTTTACAGATGCTAACAGTTATTAGCTCCTTACTCGCAAAAAACGCACAATCCTTCGAAACGGGAGAAGAAGGTTTCGGCAATTTCGAGTACGTATTTGGCTTTTTAGATGAAGCAAACATGTCCCTATCAGAACTTGCCTTTAAAGGACTTTCAGAAGACCGGGGAAGAACCTTCTCAGTTCAAGTCTTGCGACCGGATCTTATCGTACACGGCGAGACGAGCGATGAACTATCGGCGCTAGTCTTCGGAAACTACACATCCCTCTTTCAACAAACACATTTCGGGCTTATTGGTAGCGAAGAACTTCTTGAAAAAATAACAGACCTTAGAAAACTCAGCAATAAACATGAAGAACTTGTTGAACTCCACGGGGGATTTGCGCTAGAACGAGAGGGAGTGCTTGCGCTCAAACACCTCATTCAGCAAAACCCGCCCACTCAAGACCTCCAGCGAGAACTGCGAGGCATCATAAAATTTCACACTCGAAAGAGAGAACCGTCAGGAACCGAACGAGTATTGCTAGGCAGATATTATATGGGCCACACCCCCTTAACAGAGAGCACACTTTTGTCTCTCTTCAGCAACGTCGTTAGAGGTGATTCTATTGACTAAAAGAGACGAATTACAACGCCAAACCATTGAGAAAATTATACAAATTGCACAACAAGAAGGATTTCCACACATCCCCATTCACATATACGACCTAGACGCAATTTCAGCAAAAACCCGAGAATTCCTCGCTCAAATCCCTGCCGTAAGTAAATTAGCCTTTGCACTCAAGTGCAACAGAGATAGGGAGGTCATTCAAACCCTCCTCGAAGAAGGATGCACACTCGAAATAAACAACGAACAAGAAGCAGATATAGCAATGCAAATGGGCGTTCCTCTAGAAGAAACTATAAACAGCAGTCCCATAACTCCTCCTCATGACCTCCGCTACCTCTTAGAACACGGCGTCAAGTCCTTCTGCATCGATTCTGCATCGCAAATCAATCAAATCAGTCGCGAAGCTCGAAGATTGGACGCCAACCCTCACGTCTACCTTCGAATAGACGTTAGCAACGTTGGAAGTCTTTTCGACCTCTCTCGCTTAGGAGCGCACCCCTCTAAAGCGGCAGACCTTCTGAATATGGCAGGCGATTTCGGCCTCATCCCTGAAGGGCTAACCTTCCACGTTGGTTCTCAATGTGAAAACCCGGACAATTGGAAGAAAGCGATCCAAACCTCTTCAGAAATTTTCTCAACCATGCTCAAGTACGGCATCGAACTCACAGTTCTTGACATCGGCGGAGGATTTCCAGCAAGATACACGGAAAAATCGCCGCTTTTCTCTCGTGTTGCCTCAACAATAAACGAAGCACTAAGAGACTACATAGACAGAAGCGTCCACATTTGGGCGGAGCCGGGGCGATTTCTTGTCGCTGATGCCGGCTGGACTGTCTGCTCCATTACGCAACTTGACGAGTCATTTAAAGAAGAAGGAAAGACTATTGGAAGAGCTACAATAAATTACTCTGCCTTCTCAGGACTCACTGAGCTTTTTGAATGCGATCACTTCACGTATCCCATCTACGCGCACACCCAACCTAACAATGAACGCTCAGAGATGATTGGCATTTATGACATCATCGGCAGTTCTTGCGCAGGAACTGACTATATCGCCCGAGGAGTACAGCTCCAACGTCTTGCAGAAGGCGACGCAATCATCATTGCCCTGACGGGAGCATACAATCAAGACGCATATGGCAACCTCGATAAAAACCTGCGAACATTTAATGGCGCCAACTTTGCTAAAAAAGTCTACGTGCGTAAAGGGAAGGTGTTTGCTCCTTCAACAGAATCTTAAGCCTCGTCCTCTTGAATAATCCTCTTGTACACCTCTTTAGCGGCTTTTTCGAAGTCAGAAGGCTTTTTCCTAAACCGAAACGCCTTTTTTACGAGCATTACTGTCCTTTTTGGTTTCTTAAAGTATTGAAGATGAATGGGAACGATCAAGGAATCCTTCACTTCATTGTTCAAATACACCACCCCGACTTTTGGCTTGACAACAACACCCTCGCGTTCCAGCCTCCCGCTTGGAAAGATGAGAATGGTCTCGCCTCGTTCAAGCAACCTCGAAGCTCTCTCAAGCACTTTGCCCTTCCTCGTTTGTTTCGTCGTTATAGATCCAAGACTGTACAATATGCAGGCCGAAATAGGATTTTTCAAGAATTTTTCATGAGTGATTATTCTTACTGGAAGCAATTGCAAGTAAAGAGAGAAGGGAAGCGTTGAAGCTATTAAAAAAGGATCTGCTCTGTTCGGATGATTGGCGGCAAGAATGTATTTTTTTCCTTTTTCAAAGACGTACTGGAACTTACCTTCTGACTTGAACAGAAGCCTCATCGGGATCCTGATGATAAGAATAGTCAAAGCTTGAACTATGGCAACCAAATAATTTTTTGTTTTCTTCATTTGGCCCTTCCCTTTCTTAGCA
>RFJU01000047.1 GCA_003694805.1 Candidatus Woesearchaeota archaeon
GTTTGGCGGAAAAAAAACG
This sequence comes from Candidatus Woesearchaeota archaeon, assembly GCA_003694805.1. NCBI lineage: Archaea > Nanobdellati > Candidatus Woesearchaeota > Candidatus Woesearchaeota archaeon. Next base: position 20 of record RFJU01000047.1, read on the forward strand.
CTGAAGATCAAGAATAACCTCCCAATTCCTGCTTCCTTGAAAGTGTCCGTTGCGAGTGAAGAGGAAAATTTGTTGCGTGTTGAAAAGAACGTAGTCGCATTGCCTGCACAGAGCAGCGCGCTTGTTGTAGTAAGCGCGGCGCAGAGGGCAAAAGACGATGAAGCAGGGGGCGTTGAGGGGAAGAATGCTTCAGGGGAAGACAAAGCGGTTGAGAAAGCAAAGCGGAACGATGTGAAGAAGGGTGTTTTGGTGCTCAGCGTGAGCGGTGTTGAGAAGCGCGTTGCTGTGGTGGTGAGGGAAGGAAAGGGGTTTTCTTCCTGGATTGTTGTTCTGGTTGGGGGCGTGGCGCTGGCGGGTGCTTCTTTGTTCGCTGTGAGAAGAACGCTGCCTGGGGTGCTGAGGAGGAGCAGGAAAAAGCGGGCCGGGGGAGAAGGGCGTGGAAAGGATGATGAGCGCGGCGAGGGCGGCGTTGTGCCAGCTCCTGCTAAGACGCGGCACGCCGATGTGAGAAGGAAGGCGCTACAAGTTGCCTTTGCAGTGAACAAAGTTTTGGCAAAGAATGAGGAGGAATTGGTGGAGAAATTGAAGGAGAAAGGATTTGACGAAAAGGAAATTCGTGCCTCGCTTGAGGAGGAGAGGCGCAAGGGCTTGCTGTGGGGAAAAAAGGAAGGAGCGTCGCTTAGCAAGTAGGTGGGAAAATGGAAAAGTTCATTGTTTTGCCAATTGCCATCGTGTTGATAACCGGCCTTGCGCTGCAGCTTAACGATATTGCGCAGCGGACTTCACAAAAAACTATTCGCTTCGCAACCGACGTTGATAACGCGATGGATTGTGCGCTGTTTGGTGTGGATATTAAAGAGTGTTCGCCAGACTTAGTGAAAAATTCAGGAGAGTTTGAACGGGAATTGCGCGATTTTCGAGAGGTGATGCAGGAACACGCAGCGTTTAAAGAAGCAAATGGCAGTGTAGAACTTGCTGTTCCGTTGGACGGTGCGTTTGCTGTTTCTGTTATTGATGAGCAGTACGTTTTTAAGCTGGTAAAAGTGGAGGAGGGCGTTGCCGAATTTGAAGGGGTGAATTTGCGGGACGTGTTTGCTCGGGAGGACGTTCCGTTGATGAAGGGAGGGGTGTTTCCTGTTGATGTAGATGAGGATGGCGTGCCGGATGTCCGAGTTCGTTTGCAAGAAGTGAATGAGACAGGTGCGGTGGTGGTCGTTTCAGCAGGTGATGTTTCTCTCTTGGACTTGTCGGTTGTTGGGCTGCTGGCAGGAGTTGTTGGTGTACTCTTGCTCTGGCTTGCTAAGCGTTCGCAGAGGTTTCGAGAAGGGGGTGAGTGGTAAGGGGTGCTTGAGAATGCAGCTTTGCATTGCGTTTTTGTGTTCTGCGAACAGGTCGTGGTTGTGTTTTGTGTTTCTTTAGTGAGGGTTTGCTGTCGTTGTTTGTCGTTGCTGGTGGCGGAGTGTTGCTCGGAGCGGGTTTGTTTGAAAAACAAAAAATATTTAAATA
>RFJU01000048.1 GCA_003694805.1 Candidatus Woesearchaeota archaeon
CGTCGAGCAGTTTGAACGGGTTGTTATGACTCAAAAATATGCTGATCAGGCTTCTGCGTTCAAGGCTGCCTGCGATAGCTTTAACATCAAACCCTTGCCTGTTGTAATAGACAGGCTGATTGGAGTTTGGAACAAGAACCGCCTTCTTGCAAAGCCTTACGATGATACTGAAAGCACTCTTGAACAGCTAAAAGAGCGGGGTGTTGTTCTCGCTCTTGTCAGCAACGCTCTTGAGGGCAATATTAGACCTGTTCTTGAGCGTTATGACCTTTTGAAGTTCTTTGACGGTGTTTTCTTGAGCTATGAGCACTCGAAGCTTAAGAGCGAGAGCCTTTTCACGCTTGCAAGAGAGAAGCTTGAGCTTAAAGAGGACGGTGTTCTTGTTGTTGGTGACAGCCTTGAGAGTGACATCAGGGGTGCAAAGTCTGTGGGCTTGAAAGCAGTCCTGCTTGATAGAAAGGATAGGCGGGAGTTTGAGCCCAAGATAACGAGGCTGTCAGATGTTTTGAGTTTATTGGAGGTGCAATGATGGAAAGGTTGAATGCTGTTGTGGAGCACAGGGGTCATAAGAGAAAGTCTGGAAGGTTCAGTGTAGCAGAGCTTGTTGAAGCTGGGCTTTCATGGAAGGATGCAAGAGCTGCCGGCATCGGTGTTGATAAGCGAAGGTCAACATTGTATGATGAGAACGTAACTGCTCTCAAGGAGCGCGTAAAGGCTGTCAAGAGCAAGGCTCCAAAGAAAAGCAGGGCAACAAAGCAGAAAGCGAAGTCTGAAGAATGAGCGATTGCATATTCTGCAAGATCATAGCTGGCGAGATTCCGAGCCAGATGGTTTATGAGAACGACAAGGTGTTTGCTTTTCTTGACATAAATCCAATAAACAAGGGGCACACGCTAATAGTTCCAAGAGAGCATCACGAGGATTTTCTGGACACTCCCGATGATGTGTTGCAGGATATGATCGTGAGAGTGAAGAAGATAGCTCGGGCGATAATGACTGCGGTGAATGCTGACGGTTTCAATTTAGGAGTCAATACAAAGCCCGCTGCAGGGCAGATAGTCTTTCACACTCATATGCACATAATTCCTCGCTTTGAAGGCGATGGTCTCAGGCACTGGCCTGGGAAGAAGCTTTCA
>RFJU01000049.1 GCA_003694805.1 Candidatus Woesearchaeota archaeon
AATGCAGGATTGTGAAAAATTTCCGATTGCGAAAAAAAATGCCCTTCCGAAAAATTTCAGGCCCCTGAACGGCCGAAGTGAACTACAAACTACCAACAAAAAAAGCACGTGTGCAACGTGCTCATTTTCAGGTGTTGTCTTTGTTGTGCAGCTTGTAGTGCGCTTGTAGTCTGAACTACAAAATGCACTACAAGCCGAAAATGTAGTCACCTGTAGTGCAGATGTAGTGCAAATGTAGTTCACTGCACTACAAGCACAACATCACCTAAAGCACTGATTTTCTTTGCTTTTGCAAACTTTGTTTCATGAAACGATTTGTTGTAGTTCATGTAGTTCACAAACAGAGTGCTTTGTAAAATTTCGCTGCTTTTTTTCGGCAGTCAGTAAAACGCACACGTACCTTGCCGCGGTCAGATTCATCGTAAAAAGACGAAAGCGTTTCAAAAAACCTGAAACGCTTTTTTGCATTTGTATTGCTTGTGAAAAAAAGCCCATTCAGGCCCTGAAACGGGTGAAACAAAAAATGCCGATGCAACGGAATGTTGCACCGGCCGGCCCGGGTGCCCACCCTCAAACGAGGCGCTTGCCCGGGCAAAGTCGCTCACTCTGTGCTCTTTAGGATTTGTTTCTGAAAACAAATTCTTTCACCATGTCCATCGTCTTCTTCTTTATCGTGAAGACAATGGCCAGGCCATCGTCTATGCCGAAAGTCACTTTCCTGTCTTCGAGGCGAAATTCGCCTTCTTTGACAGGAAGTTGTTCCAGTCTGTACTTGCGCAACTTGAGCATGTTGCGCAAGCAGAAAATCCTTGCTGCAATCTCCTCGTCTTCGTGGATGTCTTTGGGAATCTCTTTCGCAAACAAGTCCCATCCCTTGATGTCCCCAATTTTCATGGCATCTACGCACAAAGTGCGAAAGATGGCATGAATGGGATCATCATCCAATTCCACTACAATATCGCCTGCCATTGTGGCTTAGGCAAGCGTTTCGGGGTTGTAGTGGTAAAAGTTCCACATCAGGGAAGGCAATTCGCCTGTAATGGCATACAGGCCAATGTGTACATAGTCCCTCATACTCCACAAATTTAAAGCCCCGCACGCCGTGGGGCGTGGGGGCTGGGTGGTCAGGAATCCGGAATTATTTCAACACAGGTTGCAGCATTTCGTACTGCTTGCCGATTTCGAACTGAATGAGCGACTTGTAGTCGCGCCACTGGGTTGGGTCAACGAAGGGAATGTCTTCGCAGACATCCACGGCAGCTTCATACTCTTCGATGCTGTCGTAAGTAATGATGCTGCAATCGTCCTTCACGATCAGGATGCCAGGCGCGCCACGGCTCGGTTTGCGAACGAAGATCGTGCCAGGCCAGGCGACGACGAGATCGTCGTCCCAGTCACCTACCCGGCCTGCGATCCCGAAGGCACCATGCCCGCGTGCGACAACCATGAAGCGGCCAGCGAGCGGGATGTTCCGGCCGTCCGCATTGCGGATGTAGGCCCCACTGCAACTCATGCGCACGAGCGCAGCCTCGGGGGTCGATGCGTCGGATGCGAGAATCTTCGGACGATTCGTGCGCGAGAGTGCGATGCGAACGAAGTCAGCTTTCACGGCATCGGGGCTGATTGCGATCGGGGTGAACTTGCGCCCACGTCCTTGCTCGCCAAGCATGACGAAGGGCATGGCACCCTCATCGTCAGCATTACAGGTGATCAGGCTGCCTTCGCGGAAT
>RFJU01000050.1 GCA_003694805.1 Candidatus Woesearchaeota archaeon
AGCTTTGCTTGCCGAACCTGGATGTGAGAACCGAGTAATCAGGGAGAAGCTCGTCGCGGTCGGCGCGAAGCGTTTCCTTCTTTTTCTTTCCTTTTTTTCCTTTTTTCTTTTTCTAAAAGTGTTGGCTTTCTTGTTTGATGATTGCCGCTAGCCTGTAAAGAAGGTCGAGTTGTTCTTGTTGTTATTTTTCAGCTCGGGTTTGGAGGCGGAAGTATTCTTTGAGAAATGCTGCTGCTGTGGCTTTGTCGTGGATGATGACGAGGTTTTCATCGTTTCGTTGCACGCCGTTTTTGGAGGGGTTCATACTGCCTGTTATGACGGTTTTCTCATCGATGATGAAGACTTTGTGGTGCATGCTTGCGGGGTTCGCGTCCCAGTAGGTTGTTATTCCTGCGTTCTCAAGCGTGTTTTTGACGCTGTAGTGTTGTTGGCGCTTTTCGAAGATGCCAGTGACGTTGACGCCTGCGTGGTGTTTGTTGATGAGGAGGTTGGCGGCTTCTTCGAGGGTGAAGCTGAAGGTCATGAAGTGTATGCTTTGTCGGGCGAGAGAGAGGTGGTGGAGGAGGGCTTCTTTGCAGCGGTCTTCAGGGCAGAATGCGGTTTCGATGATGGCGCCGCTGAGGTTCACGACGGGGCAGGGTGTTTGCCGGTCGTTTCCGGATAGGAGTTCGTCAAGTTCTTGTTGGTAGTTTTGTGTGATGCAGGTTGAATTGATGAGGACGAGGTTGTTGTTGTTTTGGTAGATGCCTCGGCTGGTTGGATTCATGCTCCCGGTCCAGACGAGGTGGTCGTTGAGAATGCAGAATTTGTTGTGCATGGTTCTCGGTGTCGTGAGGGGTGTTCCTCGTCCTTCGAAGTTCTTGGTGTAGACGAAGATGTGTGCCGTGTTCGGAAAGAGGGTTGGGGGGAGGGTGCTGTCCAGGTCGTAGAACGCGCAGGTCATGGAGGGGTAGGCGGCGGCGAGGTTGGTGAGGGTGTTGTTGCAATCGTGCGGGCAGAAGAAGGCGGTTATGGTGCCATTCTCGAAAGGGAGGGGTTGGTTGGGGTGCTGGCTGGTGCAGGAGAGGAGGACGAGGGCGGTGACGAGGAGTGTTGCGAAGAAGTTTGTAGGGCGTCTTTGTGTGTGGTGTTGTGGCAGGTTCGACATTGGTGTTGGCGGGGTTTAGCGTGTCTTTTTGACCTTTCTTTTTTTTAAGTTGCCACTGAAAAATCGAAATTTTTAGTAACTATTTAGGAATAAGAACAAAATAGAAAGGTATTTATATGAGTTCGTGCACACAAATAGAGAGGTTCTAACTCACCTCTTTTTCCCGGGGAGACCTCGGGCTTCGTGCCTGGGGTTTCCTGGGTTTTTTCTTCTCTCGCTTCAGAACGACTGAGAAAAAAGTCACGGGGTTTTTTTGCGTCTATGCGTTCTTCTTTGTTCTTTTTTTGTTGTTGCTGCTTTTCTTTTGCTGCGTCCTTCGCTGTGCCTGCCTTCGGCGTCGGAGTGTTTTTTCTCTTGTCCGCGCTGGAATGTTCGGCGTTTGATAGTTGAGGAAGGTGGCGAAGGCTATGCCGCCGAGGAGGCCGAGCAAGTACGGGGTGAGGGTCGCCGCGCTCGTCTTTATTTTGCTGATAATGGTGTTTTTCTTTTCCGGGAAATAGGGTGCAAGGTTGCCAAGTTCCAGAGCGTATTCTGCAAAGGTTATCGCTGAGGCAGGGTCGTAGGGGAGGAGTTCTTTTGCATATTCGTAGTAGCTATACCCGAGGATGGGGAAGGTGTTGCGTTGTTGTTGTTTGATGAGGAGTTTTTCAACTGTTGCGAGTTTTTCTTGAGTGACGTTGCCTATGAGGTTTTTGTTGACGCCGAGAAGCGAGGAGAAAAGGTTTGCTTTTGCTTTTGCGCGCGAGGCTGAAAAGAGGCAGAGCGCGTATGCTCCTTGTTCTGCGTCGCCGTACGCGGCGGAGAGGTCTTTTTTTGCATCACGCAGGATTTGGGGGAAGTAGAGTTCTGCGTAGCTGATGCGTTCTTCCGCTTCGCTGATTTTTTCGCGACAGGCTTCTTTGAGGTTGTCTTGTTCAAGAGATATTTTTTTGCCGGGCATGCCAAAGAAGGTCGTCCAACTCCGTGCTGAATTGAGGCGTTCGATGGCGTAGGCCACATTGTCTGCGGTGAGGTTTTTCGCGTTGCGCAGGGCCACCCGTTCTTTGGCGTCCCTGATGCGTTCTTTGACGATGATGTATGTTTCCAGGTCGGTGATTGTTGTGAGGGGGAGGGTGTCGATGTGGTGTTCGAGTTTGATTGCTTCATTTCTTGTTTTCACGAAGAGTTCAAGCTGTTCTTTCTTTGTGGTATGGTTGAGGAGTGCTGTGCGGAGTTGGAGGTTGTTGGAAAAGCACAGGCTTGCTTGGGAGTAGTAGTTTCCTTGCTGTTGTGCCATGCTGGCTCGTTTGGTGTAGTTTTTTCCTTCTGGGAGAAGTATGTTTTTTTGGAGGAGTGTTTCTTGGAGGTGTTTGGTTTGTTGGCAGAGGGTTTTTGCAACGAATTGCATGCGTTGCGTGTACGAGGGAGGAGGGGTGATGTTGCCATTGACGGTGTTCCATGTTTTTTCGGTGAAATAAAGGAGGGCTTCGTCGAGGGTGCTCACTGGTATGAGGGTGATGCCTTCAATCGTTTCGTTGGTGTCGTTGACGGGGATTTCGAATTTTGGTATGAGGACGGTGTGAAATCCTGCTTCTTTTGCTGCTCGTGCCTTTGCTGTGATGCCGGCGACGGGGCCGATGATGCCTCCAGAATTGATAGTTCCGGTAATAGCGACGTCGTCTTTGAGCGGGGTGCCGGTGAGTGTGCTAATGGTGAGGATGGCTATGGCGGCTCCTGCGGAGGGTCCGCCGACGATGTTGCTGTCTGCTCTGATGCGGTAGAAGAAGTCGTATTGGCTGCAGTCTTTGTCGAGGTAGTCGCACGCGATTTGGTTGGCGTAGCGGGTGCTGCTTTGCGTGTCAAGCCTGCTGAGGGGGAGGGAGTCGAGGAATATTGATCCTGTTCCTGGTTTGATGAAGAGTTGGAGGGTTGCTGTTCCTCCTTTTTTTGCAGTTTCTGACACGGTGAGGAGGGTGATGGTGCCGGTTTTGGTTTGGAGCGTTGGTTGGAGGAGGGTGAGGGCGAGGGTGGCGAGAAGGATGAGGGTGGCTGTGAATAGTTTGCGTTTCATGGTGCCGGGGTGGTTTCTTGTTTCTTATTGTTTTTTTGGAGTTGGCTGTTTGCTGCTTGGTTGTTTTTTGGAAGGTGTGGCTTTGTAGCGTCCTCTTGCTTGGACTTGTTTGAGGCGGGTGAGGATTGCTTCTCGTTCTTTTGGGCGGTAGTTTTCGAGGAAGAGGTGGTACGCTTGTGTCGCGACGAGGTGGTGTTTGCTGTCGAGGGCTTGTTTGAAGAGGTGGATGTCGACGGCTTTATCTTCGATGCGGGTGCTAAAGAAGGAGAGGCCGAAGTCGATGAAATAGATGGTGTTGTTGTGGAGGAGCATGTTGCTGGTGGTGAGGTCGCCGTGGATGATGTTGTGGTCGTGGAGCGTGGCAGTGAGTGTTCCTATGGTTTTGGCAAGGAGGGGTTGGTTGTCGAGGACCTCTGCGAGTTTGGGTCCGTTGATGGCGGTCATGGTGATGGTGTCGGTGTTGTTCGTTGTAATGAGTTGCGGGCCGGGGATGGGGAGTTTGGCGATGACTTTTGCTTCTCGTCTCGTTCGTGCTTTTCTGAGGGCGAGGTCTATTTGGGGGTGGCGGTAGCGTTTCGGGATGCGTTTTTTGATGATGGTGTCCCCTTCTTGTTCGATGATGGCTTCGGCCCCTTGTGCGATGATGGTCATGGCGTTCTCAGGGGCGTGTTGTGTGGTATAAAAGGTTTTGGAAAGATTGTTGAGGAGATGGTGGGTAGAGGTGTTTGTGTTTTTGCAGCGGGCCGCTTATTTGGTTCCTTTGCGTCCCTTTTTTTGGTTGCACGTCCGTTCAAGGGCGTGCTCAGAAGTCGAAGTCTGGTTCTTCAAGAAAGAGCTCGTCGAGCTCGAATGAACTGAGTTTTTTCTTTGAGTTGAGGAGTGTGATGTCTGGCTTTTTCTTTTTGCCTCGTATTTCTTCGATGTCCAAGTCTTCGTAGGTTTCGAATTGGTCTTTCATTGTTTTTGTTCTGGTGTGTTGTGGTTGGAGCTGCTGGTGTTGTTCCTGGTGCCATTGTTTGACCAGTTAAGGAAGTGGTGTTTTATAAGTGTTTCCAATGGCGTGGCTGTCTTGCTATTGGTGGTTTGTGCGATCATTGGCGTTTGTTCCGTTTTTCAGCGTTGGAAGGGTGTTTCCCTGCAAAGTGAAAACCCCTTTTTATATTTTTCGCTACTAGAAAGTAGTCATTTATGGGTTTGTTGGGGGTTGGTAGGTGTTTGCCTAAAGAAGGCGTTTCAGTCGCTTGTCGTCGGCTTGGTTGTTCCTGTTCTCCAGGAACGGTTTTGAAATATTTTCTATATAGAAA
>RFJU01000051.1 GCA_003694805.1 Candidatus Woesearchaeota archaeon
AGCTTTGCTTGCCGAACCTGGATGTGAGAACCGAGTAATCAGGGAGAAGCTCGTCGCGGTCGGCGCGAAGCGTTTCCTTCTTTTTCTTTCCTTTTTTTCTTTTTCTAAAAGTATCAACACCGATGTTTAATGGATGGGTTAGTGGCCTGCAAAGAAGAGCGTCGCTCGCGAAGCAATGATCCAACTCCTCTTGCGTTCTTCGCTACTGCTTCTGGTGAGCAAAAAAACTGGCAACGAGCTCATCCCCCGAAGGCTTTGCCTCAGGACCGAGCGTGTAGAATGTCTTTTGCGTTTCAGAACCCCAAGAGTACTCCCCTTTCGCCGTCTCAACAGTTTCCACCTTGAACTCGCCAAGCTCGACGCCTTTTCGCAGGTGATAGTAAATAACGCGGAGCGTCACCGGAGGAAAAATTTTTTTGTAAATTTTATGAATCTGATACCCGTAGGCCCGCCCCTCATGGTGAAGAATGTCAACAATTCTCTGCCTGACAATGGAGTACGTTGGCCTCCCCCGTTTCATACCGTTTGCCATGCCCAAGACTCTTTAAATACTTTTTGCTTTCAATATTGAAGGAATATTCTGGAAGCGAGAGCAAACGGCAAGAGCACCAGATCAGCCGCCGACGCCGAAAACCGCTTGTAGCTCGTTCACAACAAGCTCGCAAGTGCTAGCGAACACGTCTTCACCAACTCCAGCGTGCGAGCAAGACCCGGCGGTGACTGGCCGCCATGAACGACAAGGTGCGCCTCCTTTAACATCTGACGCACATCCTCGCTGAGAAACTCGGCGAGCCCGTCAATCAAGAGAGAAAACTGCTCGGGCGGGGTTTGCTGGCGGGCACGCAGAAACTTCTTCTTCGCAGCAACATCCACTGTTTCAAGAACGTGGGCCAAAGCAGCTCTTGTTTGCTCAACAGTGTCTTCGCCGTCTTCGTTCTTCCCTTCCTCTTGCTCTTCATCCGCCTCCTCGCTCTCACTGAACGATCTGCTTCTTTGTTTGCTCTCGTCAACTAGTTCTTGCTCTTCAACTTCTTTACTCGCGTCCGGAGCGTCTTCTTGTGCACTCCCACTCAGAATGAATTCTTCTCTCTCCTGGTCTTCGTCTTCTCCTTCTTCACTAGCAAGGTCTTCTTCAGCATCGTGCACATCGTCTCCGTCGACCTCATCATCGTCCTCATCATCGAATTCGTCAACATCCTCGTCAGCGTCTTCTTCGCTCAACTCCTTGTCATCCTCGTCTTGCTCTTCCTCGCGTTCATCTTCCTCGCCGTCTTCGTCAACCCCTTCTTCTCCGTCATCCTCATCTTCATCATCAACCTCGGCATCTTCATCATCGATATCATCAACGTCTTCGTCCTGCTCTTCTTCAGCGAAGTCTTCTTTGTCCTTATCTTCCTCTTCGACGTCGTCAACCACTTCCTCTTCAACCATATCTTCCTCAGCACCGGCGTTTTCCTCGTTGATGGTTTCATTCTCCTCGACCTGCCTCTCTTCATCACCCGCCCTTCCATCCTCGCTGACGGTCAAACGATCACGACCAACCTCTTCCTCTTCTCGGTCTTCTTCAGGTTCAACCTGTTGCTTAGCAGCACCTGCATACTCTTGCGTCGACACGTTAGGAGGAGCAGTAAGGTCCTCATCCACGGGCAAGGAAGGAATTGCTTCAGGAGCTTCCGCAGGCAAGGCCTTTGGCTCGTCAAGCACGGGTTCGCTCGCTTCTGCGGACGCAGCAGCTGCTCCGCCGCTTGCGCTACGATGATCCTCACGAATTCCTTCTCGTCCCTCTCCGTCCAGTCCCTCTCTGCTCTCACGCTCTGCTTCTTCTTTTTTGAGCTCGCCTTCAGGCGTTGATCCTTCTTGTCTGAATTCTCTTACTCCTTCTGCCTTCAGAGAAGCCCCGCTCGCCGCCTCGTTTTCCTCACCAAGTGAGTGAACCTCAGGCACGCCAGACGCTTTTTGCTGCTCGGCACTGCTCCCTTCCTGAGCATCAACGGTTTGAACTTGGAAGACAACAGGGTCTTCATTCCTGAAAAACACCCACAACCGTACCGGCCCCTCCAGCGCCATCTCAGCTCGTTTGGCTAACCTGGCAACTTCAACAACTTGCTTGTCATTGATTTTTTGCTTCTCTCCATGAACGCCGAGAGAAACCCTTTCGAATTGATTGCCAGTGACTACGAGCTTTGCCGGCTGAACTCTAACCGTTCCCTGCGTTATTTGCAAGGAATCTTTTTTTACACTGAACTCATCTCCCTGCGTTCTTTCAGCAACGTCAGGGTGCCCCGCGTAAGCCTGCACGAAAATAATGTCGGAGTCGGGAGAGGATCTTGCAATGGCGGTTGCACTCGCCGGCTGCATACGAAAAACGAAAACGCCAACCTGAGGAAGGCCTTCCCCCGCGGCCCGCGATAAAAGCTTCGGCGAAAACGCACTCGCCCAACACTCCTTGAGCGCTGTTGCAATCTCTTCTTTACCCTGAATATTTTGCACAATCCCTTCGTTCAGGTTACCTTGATCCCAACTCAAGCTCAACATCATCGTCACGTTCGGCTCTCGGTCCTGGCTCATCATTTCATAGAGCGACGCGCTCTCGTCCATGACCAAGCTATCAACCGCCTCAAGAATTTCATCAAAGAGGAGGTCGGGGAAGCGGGATGTCAGGAAGAATTCCCTCACGCTGTGATACGTACTCACCAGCCGATCCTCGGACGCGCCCTTCGCAGCTGAGAGCAGTGCAGAGAGTTTCGGCCGCAAATCGTTTTGGTCAATGAACGACGAAAAGGCGTTGTTCAGAATGGCGAAACCCAACGGGAGTGCCATGTGCTGCTCTTGCAACTTCACCAGCGCTGTCAGCTTCCTGCCAATAAGTGCTTCATCGGTAACAGCTAATTGCTTGATCGTCTTGATAAACTGCATGGAAAGCTTCATGCGCCTTCCTTATTTTAAACCTTTCGGGAAGAGGGAGTGGAGAGGGTGAAGACCGAACCATTTAATAAGAACGCCTCACCTACCCTGTTAGAGGAGGAAGGTTAATGCCGGCACATCTTTCCTGCCCCGAATGCGGCGCCACACTAGACATCCTCAATAATGGAAGAGACATACACTGCCCATCCTGCGGGTACACTGCACGGCTCGGCAGCGAACAACACCTCGACTAAGAACTTGGCCAGAAGTCACGTGGCTACGTGTCTTTTGAGGCGTTATATGAGCCGCGCCTCTGCTTCTTCGTAACGTTCAGCCTCCGCACTTCCCAGACCTTGCCTTCTCATCCTCGCGTCTCTTGCAAAAGCACTCCGGCTTCTTGTGCACCACGCCCGCGTAAAACTACTTCGCGTAAAGCCTTCGCAAAACCCTTCGTTAGCACCGGAGCGACACTCACCCCTTTCAAACCCCTTGAAACGCCCCACTCTGCCTCGTGCAGCACAGCTACAGGCTCTCTTTCCCTGCTCTCGAGGAGAAGCGCGCAGCTTCCAGCGCAGCGCTTCACCCAGGAAAATCCTGCCTCGTCATCGATGCGGGGGAGAACGATGAAGTCGGCCCCGAGTTCTGCACCGACGCGAACCCCCCGAGCAGCCTCATCCACGCTTCTTGGCTGCACAACCCAGACGAATACGGGGAGGCCGAAATGGTGTGCTTCCTGAACCGTTCGCCCCAGCCATCCGACACCTTCATCTACGCGGTCAGGACAAAAACGCAAGCCAATTCCTTGGGCGTGCAAGCGCAGGGCTTGCCCCGGCGTGATGAACGGAGCTTGCCCGGGCAGGTTGCAGCAAAGCAGGAGGGGGACGTCTTTGTAATGTGCCTTGTGATAGCGTTCGGCAACTCCCGGGGAACAAATGAAGGCGGTGTACCTTCCTTCAAGGGCTTCGTCAATCACTCTCAACGGATCAACTGTTTCCTCCGTGAGCGTTTTTGGCCCGTGAACGAGGCCCTCAGCATAGTCAAGGATAACACTCTTCCCGTGCTCAAGAAACGGCTCAATCCGAACGCCCATGCTTGTGCTCACCTCTTCTGTTACGTGTTCTACGTAAAAGCATTATATAAACGTTGTTGTTTCTCGTTCTTGTTCTTTTTTTTTCTTGTTCTTTTTCCTGCCTTGCCATCGACAAAAAGGCGTGTTTGTGAGTGTACGGGTGAGTGTACGCCAAAAGGGAGGAGCAGGGCACGGCAAGAACAAGGATTGAAGAGGCGGCTAGAGGGGTCTAGCAAAGTTTTTTGGCTCAGTTTTTGGCTCAGAACTGCACAAGGGCGGCTTCCTCCTGCAGTCCTCCCTCAACCTTTAAATAGAACTTCTAAAATCCTACAGTGCTGTCAAAAAATCACAGTTTTATAAGGTGGTAGGCGGTATACGGTAAAATCGCTCGAGAACTTGCTCGCAACCGAACTGACCAGAACGAACAAGGCAAAACACACCAACCCTGCGAAGAACCAACACCAAGAGCATTCATCAAAGAAAGCAAAAGAACACAAAAAAACACACAAAAGAACAAACAACAGCACAACGCCAAAAGCTCCCATGGCCCTCCTCACAATCTACGCGAACTTCCTCAAAAAACTCGCCCACGCACAAGTCAAACACCCCTACCTCACCGTCGCACTCATTCTCGCTGCAACCCTCGCCATCGTCGGAGGCCTACCCCACGTTAAAACTATCGCTTCTCTTGAACAAATGATGCCAAAAGACATCGAAGAAATACGCGCATTCCACACGCTCAGAGACCAAAACCTCGGCCAAGACATGATCGCCATCATCATCGAAACCAACCCCGAAAGCACACAAGAGGACGCTATCTTCGACGTTCGCGACCGCAAAGTCCTCGAATACATCGAATACCTTGCCAACGTCATCACCAAGGAACCAGACATCAGAGAAACCTTCAGCGCCAAAGACATCATCCTCGCCACAGCCCATGAAATAGGCATCACCGCATCAACCATTCAAGACATCCCTGACGACGCACTCAGAACCATTCTTGAAAACGAAGCTGTCAAAGAACAACTCCAAGGATTCATCAACCACGACGCAACCACCACCATCATCATCGCCACAACCGACGTCAGCGCAGACGACACCCGCATGGGCATCCTCGCAGATACCATCATCAAACACCTCGAAGACGCAGGCCACCCCCCCGGCATACGCACCACGCTTACCGGAACGCCAATCATCCAACGCAGGCTGGGCTACCTCATCGCCAAAGACCGCAAGAGCACGCAGTGGCTCTCCACACTCCTCGTCTTCATCATCACCATGATACTCTTTGGCACCTTCACCTCAGCCCTCGTCCCCATCCTCATTGTCACCATCAGCGTAACCTGGCTCTACGGCATCATGGGCTACGCAGGCCTCCCCATTAGCACCCTTGCAGGAGGCGTTGCGGCCATGGTCATCGGCATCGGCATAGACTACAGCATACACCTCATGAACAAATTCAAAAATGAACGAGCATGCGGCAAGACAGTTCAAAACGCCATTGAACACGCAGTCCAAGAAACAGGAACAGCCCTCACCGGCGCAGCAATAGCAACCATTCTTGCCTTCCTCGCCTTCCTCCTCGGCAGCATGCCCGAAATGCGCCGATTCGGCATGCTCATGGCCATCGGCGTAGGCAGCTCCTTCACGTTTAGCATCTTCGGCCTTCCCGCCTTCCTCATTATCGAAGAAAAAATCATACACCACCTCAAAAAACGCCTACGCTTCGGCATCGAAGGAGAACTCGTCCTCTACGAAAAAGGAGAAGCCCACCCCGACACGCACGAAGAAGTCAAACCCTCACCAGAAGAACTCAAAACCCTCTTTGAACGCTACAAAGTTTGCAAGCCAAAACAAACAACAAGAAACAAACAAAGAACCTCCAAGAACAACTAAGAAGCAAAAAAGCAAAAACACAACAACCATGCACGTCCTAGAAAAAATCGGAAAAAAACTCGGAGACTGGCAAACAAAACAGCCAGGAATCTTCCTCGTCATTCTCGCAGTGACACTCCTCCTCACCCTCCCCGGCATTCCCCTCCTCATCACTAACGTCGAACCCTCGCTTGAGAAAGTCCTCCCCCAAGAGGTCCAGGAAGTCCAGCGCATGAACGAGATGCGTGCCCAATTCGGCGCGGATATGATGTATCTTCTCGTCAAAGCAGACACGCCAACGGCAACGACCATCGCCTCTCCCGACGTCATCACGTTCATCGACATCGTGAGCAACACGCTCAGAACAAATGAGCGCATACTTGAAGTGCGGTCAATCGCGGACGTCATGAAACGAGCAAATGGAGGCCGCATTCCAGAATCACAGGAACGCATAGAAACACTCCTCCGAGAAAATCCCCAAACAAGCATCTACCTCAACAACAACCGAGACCTCGCCCTTATCCACATCAGGTCAGACACTGGCGCAGAAGCAAGCGTCATTCGCACTGTGTACAACCAAATCACCAACGACCTCGCCTCACTCGAAAACCAAAACCCAGGCGTCACAATCAGCATCACCGGCTTTAACACCATCGACAAAGCAACCTTTGAAACCATCATCAACGACTTCATCATCATCACCCTCTTCAGCTTCCTCTTCATGCTCACCTTCCTCATTTTCTACTTCAAATCATTCAAAAACGTCGCTTCAAGCATCAGCGTCATTATGATAAGCCTCATCGTCACACTCGGCCTCACCGGCTATCTTGGCATCACCATCACCGTTGTTACCATGGTGGCAGCGGCGATGATTATGGCACTTGGCATCAGCTACGGCATCAACGTAACCTACGAGTTCAACCTGATAAAAGAACAACACCACCCAAAAAAAGCAATCGCGGTCCTCAACACACACATCATTCGCGCCCTCGTTGGCAGCTCGTTTACCACGAGCGCAGGATTTCTTGCGCTCCTCGCCGGCGTCATGCCAGCCATGAAGAACCTCGGCATTGTGCTTGCAATGGGCATTCTCATCACCCTCCTCGTCAGTATCATCTTCCTCCCCGTCATACTCTATCTCTTCAACAAAAAAAGCGAAAGAACATACCGCAATGCAAAGAAAAAAACGCGAAAAACAAACTAGAACATAAAACACTCGGAGGTGCATTATGCAACAAAAAAAACAACACACTACAATACACCAGAACAAGCTTGCCTACGCAGCCGTGGCTTTTCTCGCCATCGTAATAGCCACGCTCCCCATCGCCAAGGCAGAGCTTGAACTTCGGGACATCCAATTCGATCCAGCAATTATTGCGAGCGGCGACGAAGTAGACGTCGTCATTCAATACGCAGAAACCAGCATTGGCGTTTCAGACGACAGACTAGCGAACCCTGCCTTTACGTTCAAAGTACTCCTGCAGCCTTTCGACTCTATCACCAGAAAATACGTCACCATCCAAGACGCAGAAGGACAGTTCCTTTACGGAAGCACGGTCTTCAACGGCGCAACGTATGTCAGAAAATTCCGTGTCAAAGTCAAACCAGACGCCCCTGCGGGAACGTACAAATTCCGTCTCGTTGGGCAATGGTACAAAAACGGAGAACCCATTGAATCCCCTCGATTCAGCATCTTCTCCATGACCGTCAAGAAAGAAGGCATCATTATTGGCGTCGCAGACCTCCAAACCGAGCCTTCAGAAGTACGACCGGGCGATAACTACGTCAAAGTCACCACGCAAATTGAAAACAGCGGCGAAAAAGACGCGAAGAATGTGGCAGTGACGCTTATCTCGCCAGAAGGTATTGATCCGAGCTACGCCAACAACAACAGAGTCTGGATTGGCAGGCTCAATGCAGGCGCATCCACTCAAGCAACGTTCTACCTTGACGTCGATGAAGACTACGCCCCAGGAGCTGTCAACCTCACCTTCCACTTCACCTACCAGGACACTGACGACAACAGATACGAAACAGAAAGAACGCTGCCGTTCCTCATAAAAGAGCGGCCAAACATCGTCGTCACCGAAAGTACCGGGGAAGGCCTCGCAGGGCGTGAAGGAGAACTTCGCGTCACCATTAAAAACACAGGAACAGAACGAGCAGAAGCGGTTGAAGTCCGCATCATCAAGCAAAGCACGCAGCCCTTCGACCTCGACGTGCGCAGCGATTATGTTGGCGACCTTGAACCAGGGGAAGAAGCAACAGCAATATTTCCCATCATGATACGAAGCGATGCCCAAGTGAGAAAACACGAGTTCAAGCTCCTCATCAGGGCAAAAGGGGACAGCGACGAAGGAGACGACAACATCTACACCTTTGCCAGAAGCGCAACCTTCACAGTGAGCGGGAAAGCGCCGAACACCCTGCTCAAGATAGGCATCGCCGCACTTATCATTGTGCTTGCACTCCTCGGATGGCGCGTCGCGACGAGGCGGAAGAGGCACTAAGCAAAAACACCAAACCCTATGAAGAACCAACACCTTCAAATTGCACTGGAACACTGCAAGACTGAGAAACAAGAAAAACCCGCCGGAAACACTTCGCAGAAGTATGCAAGAAGCACAGCGAGAGATGAAAAACCATAAAAATGACGTCTAACCCAAAGAGGTGAAACGAATGAAAAGTGAAAATGCGATACGGGTCATTGCAGGAGGGCTTGTCTTCACGACAGCGCTCTTAGGATACCTCCACCACAAGTACTGGCTCTTCGCGACTATGTTCGTCGGGCTCAACCTGTTCCAGTTCGGCTTCACCAACTGGTGCCTTATGAAAACAATCCTAGAAAAACTCGGCGTAGTGGAGGCGTGAAGAGAAAGAAGTGCAAAACCATGATAGACTTCGCCTGCAAACGGTTCTCCCTTGATGAAGTCATCAAGTGCAGCTTAGGACTCACCAAAGCAGAGTTCGCCATCCTCAAACACTTCATCAAACAAAGCCAGGAACGATTCAGCACGAAGGAGCTCGCAGAAGCACTCGCAATCGACCAAAGCACCGTACAACGCGCAGTCAAGAAGCTACACGAAAAAAACGTCCTGGACCGCTACCAAATCAACCTCGACGGAGGCGGCTACCTGTTCACCTACCAACTCAAAGGAAAAGCCCACCTCAGAAGAATCATAAAAAACATTATTCAAGGATGGGTGGCGACCGTGGAAGACGCACTGGCCAAGCTCTAACAAACCTAGCAAGCCATAGCGCGCTTTTCACACCCCCTTCTCACAAAAACCCTCACTCACCCCCGCGCATCCGCTCAAACCCTCGAGGGACCACCCGCGCAGACTTACCGACTTTTCCTTTGCTCATGAAGAGTTCAAGCTTCTTTCGCACCACTCCCTCAACAGCCTTCTGAGCCAAGGGCAAATACTCACGCGGAACGAACAGTGACCGGTCCCGAAGAGCCCCACGCAAAGCACTCGTGTAGGCAATGCGCATCTCAGAATTAATATTGACTTTATCAATCCCGACACGAATTGCACTGCGCACCTGCCTGGCAGGAATCCCAGAGCCCCCGTGAAGAACGACAAACACCCCTGTCTTCTCAACAATGCTTCGCAGCCGAGGCACGTCAATATGCGGCTCGCCCTTCCACACGCCGTGCACGTTTCCAACATTCACTGCCAAGCTATCAACGCCTGTTGCGCGGACAAACTGAGCGGCGAGGTCCGGATCAGTCAACACAGCATTCTTGAGCACGTCTTTGTACGTGCGCTTCTTGTGCAGCGTCGATCCGCCCCCGATATGGCCCAGTTCGCCTTCAACGAAAACACCCCTTGCGTGCGCGTAGCGCACAACCTTTCTCGTGAGCGACACGTTCTCTTTGTAAGGCAGAGCGCTTCCGTCAATATGAACACTGTCGTACCCTGCTTTAATCGCTTCTTTCACCATTTCAAGTGACTTTCCGTGGTCCAAGTGCAAAATAAACGGCATCTTGTGCAGGGTTGACAGTCCGTCAACAACCCCTCTTGCGACCTGAGGAGTAATAACGCCTGCCTCTCCCTCAGACGTGGAGAGAATCACCGGTGCACGCATCTTCGCAGCGGCGACGGCAATGCCTCTTGCCGTGACGGAATCAGAAAAATTAAACGCCCCAATGGCGAACGCTTCTTTCCTCGCCTTTTGAAACAGCCCCCGAATAAACAACCGTTTTGATGCCTTCATTGTTCCACCTCAACAACCCGTGTAATGTAGCTTCGCTTCCTCGCAAGCGACAAGAGCTCAGAACGACGAAGCAAACCGTTCTTTGCGCCATGCTTTTGAATAACGCTCTCAGCGTTGATTTGTGCGAGCACCATCGCCTCAATAATCGGCTTCTCCCACGCAAGGCCCGCCACGAACGTTGAGGCAAACGCATCTCCAGCACCGGTCGACTCAACAACCTGAACGTCGCGCGGCGCGACGAAATAGCGCAGTTTCCCATCGGAAGCGAAACTCCCTCGTGCACCATCGGTCACGATCACGATGCCCCCTACCTCTTGTAAGAGTTTTTTAAGGAGGAAATCAACCTCTCCCGACCCGACCAAAATTTGTGCTTCTTCCTTGTTGAGCACAACAACGTCGCAGAGCGAAAGCACGCGCCCCACCACATCCAAACCTTTCTTCACCAAGTACGTGGACGGATTAAACGCGACCTTCACCCCCCTCGCTTTCAGCACGCGCGCGACCCGAACAAGCGTCTCGAAACTTTCCCCGATGAGACTGGAAGAATACAGCCAAGTCGTGTCCAGCTGATTCACCTTGACCTCTTCGTAGCGAAGTTCATCGTTGCATCCGCGAAAGGTGAAAACAGTCCGGTCATGAGCCTGCGAGTCAAGAATGAAAGAAAATCCCGACCGCTTCCCCACCGCCCCGAGAAACGTAACGCCTTCTTCCTTGAGGCAACGCAAAATACTAAAGCCGTTGATGTCCTTTCCTAACTTCCCAACATAGCCGGTCTTCAACCCGAGACGGGAAAAACACACTGCCGTGTTCGTCCCGCCCCCGCCAATGTAGGAATCAAGGTGCTGAATTAAAATCTTCGACCCGAGCGGGTAAGCCATGAGCTCCCGCTCTACATTTCCGCTTCGAATATCAATAACGCTCTCGTCACTCGGTGCCGTTGCGGCAAAGGCGTCAACCGTTGACGAACCCATGGTGATAACATCAAATCCCAACGCCACTCCACCTCTTTTTTCCCTTGGTTTTTTAGCCTTTCGCGATAGCCACTGCTCTGTTTTACGCTTGCTCGTGACGGCAAGCCCTAACGTAAACGCGTCGCAGCCACCTCAACAACCACTGACTACCTATCAACGCCAAACGTCTTCTCTTCTCTTCACGCCATCAAGGATTTATAAACATTTGGGCTGGGGCATCAGGATGGTTATTATGGTTATCGAACGCGGAAATCTGCATCAAGAACAAAACACTTCAACGCATTCTTTTTTTCAGCGATTTAATGCGCTCGCGAAGCTCTATAGCACGTTCGAACTCGAGCGCCTCGGCTGCTTCCTGCATCCTTGCTTCCAACTCGATAATCACGTTCGGAATTTCCTTCTTCGGAATGTGCTTGACATCCTTGACGTCAACTTCTTTTTTCCTGACCGGCTTGACAATTTTTTGAGGAGTGATGCCGTGCTCCTTGTTGTACGCAAGCTGCAACGCTCGTCTTCGCTTCGTCTCCTCAATCGCGCGCCTCATCGACTCAGTAACCGTATCAGCATAGAGAACCACCAAGGAATG
>RFJU01000052.1 GCA_003694805.1 Candidatus Woesearchaeota archaeon
GAATCCTTCTGTTGTGTCTTCTATGATGTCCATGTCTTTGAGTTCTTTGATGTGCTTGTAGAGCATTGCTTTGCTCACATCGACTTTCTCTGCGAACTCACCCATAGACCTCGCCTCGTTCCTAAGCAAGAACTCCACGATCTTGTGCTGGCCTGGCGTGATTGAATAGCTCAATTTAGGAAGATTCACGACTTGCTTGTTCTCTTCCTTCACATACAGTATCCTCCTAATCCTATCAGACCTTGCGTACGCACCAAATAACAAGCCAAGGGCTTTTGTCTTTCTGCCAGCAGTCACATCAACATAGATCTCGTCCTTATCAGAGAGAAGATCAATTATCTTGACCGCCTCCCTGGCCACGTTCACGATGTCGTAGACAGCCGTCTCCACCGCCTTTATCTCCAGCACCGATCCTAACGATTGTTTGATGATGTCAAGAGATTTTTGCTGCGTCTCGTCCGGTTCGTGGTCGATGAGCAATATCAGCCTGTCTGCGCCGATCTTGGTTGCTGCCGCAATCACTGGTTCAAACGTGTAGAGCGTCGCTATGAGTATCTTTGCCATAGAGAGGGTTAATCACCCCTTATTTATAAATTCTACCTTGTTTGCAGAATTTTCTCATGACTTGTAGAAAAAATTTCGTTTTCACATCCAAAAAAGCACTCCTATCAATAACTCATCAAAAGAAAAACACGACGGTCACGACCTGAACTCGCATTGACTGTGAGTCAGGGCATTAATCATTATCCACGCGTGGGGCGAGGATGAACGCTAAGTGCAGCTTATCCACCGCGGTGTACTCGAGCTTAATAGGATAGTCCTGGCTTAGGCGCAGCACCACCTTGTCCGCGAGCTTGCCCCCTTGCATCATCTTCTTCAAGTACTCAACAGAGAACTTTGACTTCACCATCTCCTTTGCGTCAATCGTCGCGCCGTCGCCCGCCTCTATTTCAATCTCGGCCTTGCGCAAATCCCCCGCGGCAGAAATCTTGAATTTCTTCTTATCAATCACGAACGAAACAGACTCTCCCACGATGTCCACGTCTTCAATCGCTTCAGCAAGCCGTGCCGCGTCCGTCTCGACTACGGCCTTAAAGTCCAGAGAGGGAACTTTTTGCTCCTTCTCTCCCAACTCAATAAGTGGCAATGAGAACCTGCGCACGGCACCGCCCTTGGCCGGCTTGGCA
>RFJU01000053.1 GCA_003694805.1 Candidatus Woesearchaeota archaeon
GGAACAATAGAGGACGCTGTTCGGCTTGCGAATAAAGCTGTCGAGCACACACGGGCAAAGAAATCTACTGTGACGGCGGTGTTCACGGAGCGAGCGAGCAACCTAGCCTATGCACGACGCAACCTCGCCACGCACAAAGTCGTGCATAATCTGTCAACAGGGAAAAGCATGGATGGCATGATGAGCCCCCACCACGGCGTGTACCCTGTCCGGGAACTCGTTGCCCAGCGACCAGGGAGGAAGAAACCAGACATGGTGGTTCTGGGTGCAGGTGCGATAGGAATCCCCCTGGCGGGGTACGCATTACAGGACGGGAAGACGGTGGCGCTCGTCGGCCGCAAACGGCTTATGGACCTCATCAGAGAGAAGGGCGTTAATATCCCTGTCCGAACCGCTCCTGAGGACGTGTCGCACTTTGATGTGGGGGAGCAGCTCTTGGTGTATAGTGACGACGATTTCGAGGGATTGGATATTGCAACGGGAGGCACAGTCATTATTGCCTCAAAAACGCCCACTCTCGACGATATTGTTAAGACGTACATGGGGAAACTCGCCCACGCAAACCCCTCACTCCTCATGGTGCAAAACGGGGTAAACCCCGAGGGACGCCTCGCGGAGTCGTTGCGGCAACACGGCTATGAGGCACTCATCGAAAACATTGTTGGGAGTGTTGTGATTGGAATATCGAGCGTCGATACCTCAGGAGGGGTGCCGACAGTAAAGTCAGAATTGAAATCGTTGAATTACGGCGTGTGGGATGGGAGAGAGCTGAGCCCGCATTTGCGCTCGAACGTGAACAACTTGTTCTTTGCGCCCTTGCAATTCGTCGTTGCAGCGTCCGCTGAAGATTATCGGAAGATGCGGTTCCATAAGGCAATCATGAACGGAGCGAACGTGCTGTCAGGCTTGTTCCAGGCAAAGGTTGGTGAAGTCAAGGACAATCCTTGGATTGGCTATTCAATGTGGGCAAAGACTCGCGAAGCGCTCGCTGTTGCAAAGGAATACGGCTCGTTGTTTGACGAGCACGAGCTGCTTAAGCAGTTCGGCGTCGTCGCCTCAACACTTGTGAAGCACCATTTGGCTTCAATGGGCCAAGACATTAGGAACTTTATTGCTTCGCCAACAAAAGATTTAGCGACTGAGATTCACGATTTAGACTTGGATTTCGTCCGTCTTGCCCGGGAGGCAGAGACGCGCATGAACCGGGCGTATGGTCGTATGATGGAGGAGTTCACGCACAGCGTGAACGTGTTGCGCCATGAAGATCCTGAGAAAGCGGTGGCGTTCGCGCAGCGATTCATCGACATGAACCGGGCTCTCGTCGAGCTGCCTCCAATCTATGGAACAGGAGAAGTCCCCGCAGCCCTCAAATTTTTCCAGGAAGAGTATGTTCCTAGTGCAGTCTATGAGAATCTACAAGCGGCGAAGGCGGCGTTCCTTGGCGACGAGCGCGCAGCGGAGATTGCGGTCCGCTATGAAGCAGCCCCTGACCGTCGCAGAAAACGCGACTTCACCGTACTCTGGATGGACGACCACATCGAAGAAGGCGTGGCGCTCGCCGCTCAGTA
>RFJU01000054.1 GCA_003694805.1 Candidatus Woesearchaeota archaeon
ACACGACAACCTACTGAAAGGTCTTCTTGAGACGTTCAAAAAACTTCACATGAGGGGGCGTTTGCTCTTTTTCAAACTCTTCTAAAAGCTTTCGTTGTTTTTTTGTCACGTGCTTTGGGATTTCAACATCCACCACGACCAACTGATCCCCTTTTCCTGAACCACGAAGGCTCGGCAAACCCTTCCCCCGCATCCTCAGAACAGTTCCCGGTTGCGTTCCTTGAGGAATCTTAAGCTTCGCTTCTCCATCCAGCGTTGGAACAGTCAGCTCCCCCCCAAGCACTGCTGTTGTCACGTTTACGGGCACCTCAAGAACAATGTCTTGCCCGCGTCTCTTGAAGTACGGGTGTTCTTGAACATGGACGGCTACAAAAAGGTCTCCAGGAGGAGCGCCTCGGGGACCCGCATCTCCCTTCCCTGCCAAGCGAAGCTGCGTCTCTGAATCAATCCCTGCAGGAATTTTTACCGTGATGTGTTCCTTTCTGCTCACCACTCCAGACCCTCTGCATGTTGCACAAATGTTTTTCCAGGCTTTTCCTTCACCATGGCAAGCCCTGCAAGGCGTTGTGGTCTGAAAGAGGCCGAACGGCGTTCTTCTCGTGTCATGGACAAACCCTTCCCCTCTACAAACGTTGCAAACCCTTGGCGAAGTTCCTCCCTCACCATTGCAGTCGTGACACGCAACATTCTTTCTCAAAACCAGTTCTCGTTCAACCCCTCTTGCAACATCTTCTAAGGTAACGTCAAGGTCCACCCGAATATTTCTTCCACGTTCCTTGTATGAACTCCCTCTCCTCCTCCCCCCGCCAAAGAATGATTCAAAAATATCCTGGAAGCCTTCAAAACCGAAGTCGGAGAAGTCAAATCCTGAAAAGTCCGGCCCGGCCCCGAAGCCGCCGTGCTTGAATGCATCGCTACCGAACTGGTCGTACTGCCTTCGCTTCTCTTCATCAAGCAGAACGGAAGCTGCCTCATTGATTTCCTTGAACCGCTCAGCAGCACCCTCCTCCTTATTAATATCCGGATGATATTTTTTTGCAAGCTTTTTGAACGCGCGCTTAATTTCTTCCTTGCTCGCCCCGCGATCCACTCCCAGAATGTTGTAATAATCTTTCCCCATTCGTCAGCAACACCAGCTTCTTGCTTTGCGCTCTCCAAACCAGCTATTTAAAGGTTTTTAAAATTGACATGGAACTATGCTTTTCTGATTCTCCAAAAAAGGTGCTGCCCTCCAAAAGCATCTCTTGATTTTGGCTTTTTCCGGGCCGGAAACCATTGTTTTTAATTCGTGATTTTTCATTCATGGGGGGCGCTCAAGCGCGCGCCCCTGCTTCTTATTTTACTTTTTCTTTTTCTCCTTCCCCTTCTCTTCCTCAAACTCAGCGTCAACAACCTTCTCGTCCTTACTCTCTTGCGAGGAATTCGAACTTTGTTCCTGTGCTTTCGCCTGCTGCTCCGCAGCCACTTTTTGGTAGAGCTCAGTGCTCAAGGCTTGAACGTCCTTCTCAATTGCTTCAACCTTTTCCTTCAATCTTGCAACGTCTTTTTTCTCTGCTTTGAGCAATTCCTTCAGCTCTGCCACTTTCTTTTTTACCGGCTCGATCTTCTCATCGGCCACCTTTCCTTTGAACTCATCAAACAATTTTTCTGAAGAGTACACAAGCGTGTCTGCCTTGTTGATTAGCTCCGCCTCTTCTCTTCGCTTTCTGTCTTCTTCTGCATGCTCCTCCGCCACTTTTTTCATTCGCTCAATCTCTTCATCGCTCAACTTCTGCGTTGCAGTGATTTTAATCGACTGCTCTTTGCCAGTTCCTAAATCTTTTGCAGAAACGTGCACAATGCCGTTCGCGTCAATGTCAAATGTCACTTCAATTTGCGGAACGCCTCGAGGCGCGGGAGGAATGCCTACGAGGTCAAACTGCCCTAGCAACTTATTGTCGGCCGCCATTGACCGCTCTCCCTGGAAAACCCGAATGGTCACTGCCGGCTGGTTATCAGATGCGGTTGAGAAAATCTGGCTTTTCTTCGTCGGAATGGTGGTGTTTCGTTCAATGAGTTTAGTGAACACACCACCCAAGGTTTCAATGCCGAGACTAAGCGGCGTTACGTCAAGAAGGAGGACATCTCTTACCTCTCCTGCCAACACCCCGCCCTGCATCGCAGCACCCATTGCGACACATTCCATGGGGTCAATGCCGCGCTCTGCTGGCTTTCCGACCAATTTTTCTACAAATTGGCGGACAATAGGCATGCGCGTCGGTCCGCCAACAAGGATGATTTTGTCAATCTCGTTTAATGAAAAACCAGAATCTTTAACTGCTTGTTCAATCGGCGCCTTGCAGCGCTGCACAATCGGGTCGACCAGTTTTTCAAGCTGGGCCCTCGTTAGTTTCTTGTTCAAGTGCCGTGGCCCGTCATCCTTCGCAGTGATGAACGGAAGGTTGATTTCTGTTTCCAAAACCGTAGAGACTTCAATTTTCGCCTTTTCTGCTGCTTCTTGAAGCCTCTGCATCGCTGTAGCATCTTTTGAGAGGTCAATCCCCTCCTCTTTTTTAAACTCATCAACCAACCAATTAA
The DNA here is from genome assembly GCA_003694805.1 of Candidatus Woesearchaeota archaeon. Taxonomy (NCBI): domain Archaea; kingdom Nanobdellati; phylum Candidatus Woesearchaeota; species Candidatus Woesearchaeota archaeon. Next base: position 2,578 of record RFJU01000054.1, read on the forward strand.
TAATGGCTTTATCCATATCCGTGCCGCCAAGCGCGGTGTCTCCGGACGTTGATTTCACCTCAAAAACGCCGTCGCCGAACTCCATAATGGTGACGTCAAGCGTGCCGCCACCGAAATCAAAAACAAGAATCTTGAGCTCTTCTTTTTTATCGAGCCCGTACGCAAGAGCAGCCGCAGTGGGTTCATTAATAATTCTCACTACTTCCAGGCCCGCAATGGTTCCTGCATCCTTCGTTGCTTGGCGCTGATTATCGTCAAAATAGGCTGGGACGGTTATGACTGCCTTTTCCACCTTTTCTCCCAAAAACTCTTCTGCATCGCGCTTGATTTTTTGGAGGATAAACGCCGAGATTTGCTGGGGGGTGTACTCTTTCCCATCAATTACGTATTTGTGGTCAGTCCCCATTTTCCTCTTTGCTGCGACAATAGTCCGCTCCGGGTTCGATACCGCCTGGCGCCGGGCGGGCTCTCCAACAAGAATGCTTCCCTCTTTTGTAAACGCAACGACAGACGGAAATGCCTTCCCGTACTGGGACGCCCCTTCCGCCGACGGAATAATTTTGGGCTTTCCTCCTTCTAGCACTGCCGCTGCAGAGTTGCTTGTTCCAAGATCAATACCAATTATTTTTGCCATAGTATCCCTCCTTTTTCTTACGCTTCTTTCTTCTTTGCTACCACAACTTTTGCATGCCTCACGATGGCATCTCCAACTTTATAACCGGGCTGGACTACTTGGATAATCGTTCCTGGCGCGTCTTCTGCTTCTTGGCGCATCATGACATCATGCTTGAATGGGTCGGCGGGCACGCCGATATCGTCTATTTTTTCCAACCCTTCCTTTTTCAAAATCGCTTCAATTTGGTCAAATATGAGTTCACATCCTTTGATGAATGCTTGATGGTTCTTCCTCTGCTTCCTTGCCTGATCAATACTGTCAAGGACGGGCAAGAGCCGTTCCATCAATGCACACGCGCCCCTGGATCGTGCCAAGCTTTCTTCCTTGCTTGCCCGTTTTTGAAAATTCTCAAACTCTGCTTGAAGGCGCTGAAGCGCATTTTTATACTCCTCAACAGTTCGTAGCGCCTCTTTGAGCATTTCGGCCGGGTCGTCTTTTTTTCCTGCGCCTGCTCCCTTGTTCTGCCTGACGTCATCACCCGCTTTCTTCTCTTTATTTTCTGTTTTTGTGTGCTTTTCGGCGCTTTCGTGATGGGCAGGGCTGCTTCTTCGTGGTTTTCTTCGCTCCTCTGATTGCTTTTCTCTTCCGTCCATTTCAATCCTCTCTACGCTCTTCTCTCCTGCTACTTGTCAATGACACCCCTCAGGCTGGTGCCTTGCCGGGCACCCTCAAAAATCATTTGTTGACTTTAAGTCAACAGAATGTGTTTTTTATTTATAAACTTTTCGTTTTAGCGAAGTTTTAGCGAACCAGGACAGGGAAACAAGAAGCAAGATTGCTCACCGCACAACACACCTTACCCTGTGTAGCGCCGCAAGACATGCTCGATCACGTCGTCATCCCAACCCGCCTCTTTCAAGGAAGAACGAATCGCGTCCTTATCATACCCCTCCCGAACTGCGCGCAACACAAACGAATGCAGCTCATCAAGCTTGTCAGGAGAGTACTTAATACGGAAGCGAACAGCCTCCTGCTCGTGTTTGAGCTGCTCATATCGCTTCTTAATGTCTTCGAGAGAAGAGTCCAGCTTCCGAACCCGATGAAACGGCTCCCCTCTAATGCGGACTTTCACCGTCGAGCGTTTCAAATACCACTCAACGCCAAAAACAAGAACACCCCCTACAAAGAGCAAAACGAGCAACCCCAAGAGAATCTTGCCCCACGGAACCTTCACCCATAAAGACGAGAAAAAAGACGGTCCAGAAGACTCAGAATCTGAGGGCGAATCTGACACTTCTTCGTTACTGATTCCCGCCTCCGTCGTGGCATTGCTGCCGCCTTCCGGCTTTGGCGACCTCGGCACTATCGACTCGTTATCTTCTTGCACGTCCGACTCGTTCACGCCGCTTCCGTCATCTTCGGGAACGAGATCAATCACCGCACCTGCTTCTCCAATGGCAAAAAAGCTCAACCCTGGAACAACGGCCGAATACCGCACCGCCTCCTCAGAAACTTTTTTGAGCCGAGGACTAAACTCCACCCATTCCTCAACCCAGCGGTAGAGCGAGACATCCTTTGTCGTAAGCCCCTCATCATCCAGCCACGAAACAGGCACTTCAAATTCAACATCCACTTGCTGCACATCAGCATCTTCAACGTTTTCATGATTAACCCACAAATACGCATAAACCTCCTTGGACAATTCATCCACAGAAGCGTTCGTTGCGTTGATTCTGGCAACAGTGATCGTAACGTCACTGACATCTTCTGCCAAAACGACGCTGAGTGCCTTGAACGGGATTTGCGAATTCGAAATTGGGTACGTTAATGACTCTCCCTTCCTTGCAGAGGACCAAAACCTTGCCGTCTTAGCGACAGCCTTTACGCCGGAAGGAAGGTCGTCGGAACCAGATCCTCCGCCGCCTCCACCGCCTCCACCGCCTCCACCACCAGAGGACCCGCTGGATTCGGCAACATTTACGGTGTACGAAATGGTTGCGGGGCTTTGCATCGTGTTGCCTTTCTCATCCCTGCACAACACATACCACGCAACGGTGCTGTCAGATGAATGTGTTTCGGAGGCGGTGTGGGTTGTTTTATTTGTTGAAGCAAACGTGCTTCCCATTTGAGAATAATTCACACTTGCACTATCATACTTGCACGTTGCAGGCTCGTCCGTGACGACTTGTAGCTGAACACTTATCGACGTGCTCGTTGTAGACTGCGTCCCGGACGGGCTCGTGGAGAGAACGGAAGGTTCCGTCGTATCATTTACCGTGAACGAAACTGACGTCTGATTGCTCCGGCCGCCTTCATCCGAACAATTCACAACCAGCGTGTAATTGCCATCGGAGACGTTTGAAAATGTTTTCGTATAGGAATGGTTCAGCCCTGAAGTAGTAAATTCGCTTGAAAGAATGCTTGCCGAGTCAACCGTTCCGCTCCCATTGGAAAGATTATACACACAGAAGGTTTGATTCGGCGCAAGTTCAACCACGCTCACATTCATAGTGAAATAACTGTTATTCTCAACACCAGCCAGTGGGGCGTCGATCGTCACGAGCGGAGCGGTCGTGTCGTTGCCTAACGCCCCGCCAGAGAGGTGAGGACCGAACAAGGTTACATTGCTTGATGTGTTGACATAGCAAGACTCGTTAGCCTGCGAGATAGCGGAAACAGGCGCGACGTTTCCAGAACACTGCGACGCTACAAAGAGTTCGTCTCCTTCATCATCCGCAACAAAAAGCACAACAAGGTCTTCAAGCGACCTGTTAAAAAATATCTTGACCCCTCCTTCATAATCTGAAGTATTCAAGAACTTGGATGCGTTTTGAAATACTGCCATGGACACGAGGGACGCCCCCGCGTTTGAAGCAACCGCCTGCCCCAAAGAAGACGAGGTGTTCACCTCGACATCAAAGGAACCTGAAAGATTCCAGTTGGCGAGCAACCCGTTGAAGTTCAAAATGACAACTTCAACGAAGTCGGACGCGTTCAACTCAAACGTCATGTTCAAAGAATCGTTCAGATACGTTATCGCGTTGGAAACATCAGTTCCGTTCTTGAAAACGCTCACATTCTTCAACTTGGCACCTAGACGAGTGCGCGTCTTCTCAAGCGATTCTGAAACGTTCTGCTCCCGGTTCATCTTGAGAACAAAATTGAACGACCCCCTATTGCCTGCTTCATCAGCTGATGAGAAGAAAACTTGATGCTTCCCGGCACTCAACAAACGGGTCAAACTCGCATTCCCAGACGTTGAAGAAGAGAACACCTGCTCATCATCAATCGTTACGTTCTGAAGAACAAGATTGCTTTCGGTGAGCGTCCAATTAATCTCTGCAGAGCCGTTCTGAACTGACACGGTGACCGTTTCCCCTTGACTCACCTGCACCCCATTAACACTCACTCCAGTATACGACGGATTGTCATCGTCAATAATGAAGGAAACATTTGTTGAATCGTTATTTTCAGCGCCATCAATTGCAAGAACAAAGAACGGCGAATTCCCCGAAATAAGCGTTACCGTCGTATTCCAAATTCCTCCTCCTTGATTCTGTAATGCAGATCCGTTGACAGTTACACTGACCACCCCGACCGCGTCACTGACATTAACGGTCAAGCTCACGTTCGTGTTGTTCCTCGTGATATTGTCAGAAAGAGTTGCGCTGTGAATGGTGGGGGGTGTGTCGTCGATGATGTACGTGGCAGACGAATCATTCGCCACATTCGACGCATTATCAACCGCAACCACATCCACCGGAG
>RFJU01000055.1 GCA_003694805.1 Candidatus Woesearchaeota archaeon
ACATTACCGAAAAGTTGTTGTTTGATGATGTGACGACAGGTCCGTCAAACGATTTGCAGGTGCTCACCAATCTCGCGCGCAACATGGTGACCCGTTGGGGTATGTCCGAGAAAATTGGCACCATCGCACTTGCGGGTGACGATGGGCGTGCACTTTTTGGCGCCGGCGTGCACGGGCACGAATACTCTGAAAAAGTAGCTGCGGAGATTGATGCAGAAGTGAAAAACATTATAGACACCGCATACGCCAAGGCAGAGAAAATTCTCACCGAAAAGCGCCATGTGCTTGACGCTATTGCGCAGGCGCTGATAGAGAAAGAAACGCTTGAGCGTGATGAGTATGAAGACTTGTTGCGCGCGCACGGCATTCCGGTAAAGCAAAAAGAAGACATTGAGCACGCACCCGTGGCGTAGAGTGTGTCAGGAGGTTGAGTTTTTCTCAAGAAGGCACTACCATTATGGGGTCATGCGCCGGTGTTGCAGGTACGGAGAAGAGCGCATGACCGTGATGCACCGCACGGGGTGCGTATCCGCCCATAGCACAATTGGTTAGTGCACGGAGCTTATATCTCCGAGGTTCTTGGTTCGAGTCCAAGTGGGCGGACTAGTTGCACCAGTGTGTACGTGCGAAGCACTACACACTGTGTGTGCAACTCCGCTCACGCGGACTCGAAAAAAGGCGCGCGCAAAGTCCGCGCAGCGAAGCGAAGCGGAAGCGCCGACGGGGTCGAGAGTTCTTAGTGTCTGAGAAGCTTTGCTTCGAAGACACTTAGAACTGGTGTCCGAGGCGGAAGCGTGTTTTGCGAGTTTCCTCGAGCAAAACAGCTGAGCCAGGGCAGGAGGTTCTTAACGAACACAGTGAGTTTAGAAACCTCCGCGACAGCGTTTGTGCAAGTGAACCATTATGCTTGAGTTGCTTGTGGCGATGCGTCAAAGAAAACAGTGCCTGCGCACTGTCCAAGGGTACCCCTTGGACACACCGAGTGCGGTGGCGGCGGTTACTTAGCGCTCGGAGCGATAAGCAGCGGAGCGGGCGACATATATTTGCTATACTTTCTACATACAAACTAAGAATTTGCGTATGCGATATATAGCGTTTGTTTTTGTTTTTACAGCACTTCTCTCTGCGCCATTGATAACGCGTGCGGATGTCGTGTCTGATTTGCGCGCACAGATAAACAATTTGCTTATACAAATCGGCGTTCTGCAACAGCAGGTGCGGCAATTGGGGGGCGATCCACAAGCAACGGTACCGGGTGGCAGCACAACGGCTGTCTTAGCACCGGCGGTGGCAAGCACTCCCGCTGTTGCGTGTCCCGCAATACACCGCACACTCTCGCGCGGTAGCAGGGGTAGTGATGTTGCGGCATTGCAAGAGTTTTTAATGCGAGAAGGTGTATAC
>RFJU01000056.1 GCA_003694805.1 Candidatus Woesearchaeota archaeon
CTGCGTCTAAATCCCTCTCAGGCTGCGAATCCCCTTCTGACCGGGTAATACCGTTGCTAACAACAACGCATGTGCTAAGTCTAAATCCCTCTCAGGCTGCGAATCCCCTTCTGACGTAAAAGTCGCTACCGAACTGCGCCACACTATATTTGTCTAAATCCCTCTCAGGCTGCGAATCCCCTTCTGACACGGAAACTCCCGACCCGACGGAAACTCCCGACCCGAGTCTAAATCCCTCTCATAGGGTAGAACCAGTCAGAAGCTTGACCGCGAAAAACGCGGTCATGACTGCGTTTCTCTCTTTACCAGAGAGAAAAAACGCAGTAGGTCTGAAACTGTGACTTTGTTTTTCTGTTAACGTTCGGTCTCGTGACGACGTCACTTCTCTTAAAATCGCAGCCTCACTTCTCTTCGACCACGTTTGGCTTTTCTTGAAAAGGCTTCTCCTAGAGTTATACTGTTTTTGCTACAAAACGGCACACACCCAAGGAGAAACCTTCATGCAACTATATCATATTTTTCCATTCCCCCTGCGTCGCAAGCGCCATTCCCTGCCACCCCATCTGCCTCGCTTACTCACAGCCTATTCCAACCAACCCCAATTCGTCCGTCGTTGCCACCTTACCCAGCAGTTGAGCCATCTTTTGCGTTTTCTTGATTGGGCACAACTGCCCCGCTCCCTACGTATGCACCGTCAAGGTGAGCGAGAAGTCCCTTTACCCGCCTACATAGGAGCTTACCTGGTTAAGTTGGAAATGCACCTGCCCACTTTTGGTCACCTGCGCCGTTTTCTCGTCGCTCATCCGGCTCTTGTCTGGGCGCTTGGCTTTCCTCTCGTGTATGATGACCGAAGACAGATAGATATTGAAGCTTGCTTGCCTTCCCAACAGCATTTCGGCCGAAAACTGACGCGATTGCCCAATCCTGTGCTGCAAAGTTTACTCGACAGTCAAGTGATCTGGCTGCAGCAGCAGCTTGGTGAGGGTTTTGGCAATACCGTCAGCATTGACACCAAACACATTGTGGCATGGGTCAAAGAGAACAACCCCAAGGCATATATAAAGGAAGGTCGCTTCGATAAAACGCAGCAGCCAGCTGGTGACCAGGATTGCAAACTGGGCTGCAAACGCCGCCGCAACCAGGTAACTCCCACCAAAGAAGGTCAGCCAGTGAGCGAAAAGGTGAGCATTGGTGAGTATTACTGGGGC